>JALYMX010000443.1 GCA_030773495.1 Actinomycetota bacterium
GCGGTGAGGCCGGCGAGGCGGGCACGGCGGGCGCCTGCGGCCCGGTCACCCGCGAGCCGCTCGACCCCGGCAGCACCCGCCACGTACTTCCCGGCGCGCCCGAGCCCACCTACACCGCCGGCGACCCGCCCACCTCCGGTCCTCACCTGGCCGGCGGGGCGGTGCGCGGCGTGCAGGCCGAGCCCCTGCCCCGGCCCGTGCAGGTGGCGGTGCTGGAGGAGGGCGGGGTGGTGATCCACCACCGCGGGCTGTCCGAGGCGGACCGCCGGGCGGTGGAGGCGCTGGCCGGCGACGACGTGGTGGTCGCCCCCCACCCGGCGCTGGCCACGGCCGTGGTGGCGACGGCCTGGGGCCACCGCCTGGTGTGCCAGCGTGTCGACGTGGCCGCCCTCGAGGCCTTCGTCGCCGACCGCCGGGGACGGGGGCCTGCGCACTGAACGGCCGGCGGGGGTGGGGTCGATCGCCGGCCCCACCCCGGGCCGGGTCAGCTGCTCTGGGCGGCGGCCCCTCGGATCGGCTGGTTCAGCTTGATGGCGCCGGTGCTGCCCTGGAACTCGGCGTCGCCGAAGGAGAACACGCCCCCGTCCTCGGCGATGAGCCAGTACCCGTCGCCGGTGGGGGTGGCGGCCATGGCGACGATCGGTCGGTTGAGGCGGATGTCGCCAGTGCTGCCCTTGAACCGGGCGTCGCCGAAGGCGAAGATCCCGCCGTCGGAGGCCACCAGCCAGTAGCCGTTGCCGGAGGGCGTGGACGCCATGCTCTCGATCGGCTGGGCCAGCTTGAGGGCGCCGTGGAGCCGGCGAAGCGGGCGTCGCCGAAGGCGAAGATCCCGCCGTCGGAGGCCACCAGCCAGTACCCGTTGCCGGTGGGCGTGGACGCCATCCCGACGATGGGCTGGGCCAGCTTGATGGCCCCGGTGGAGCCGGCGAAGCGGGCGTCGCCGAAGGCGAAGATCCCACCGTCGGAGGCCACCAGCCAGTAGCCGTTGCCCGAGGGCGTGGGCGTCATGCCCACGATGGGCTGGTTCAGCCTGATGGCCCCGGTGCTGCCGTGGAACTCGGCGTCGCCGAAGGCGAAGATCCCGCCGTCGGAGGCCACCAGCCAGTAGCCCTGGCCGGTGGGCGTGGCCGCCATGCCGTTCACCGGCCGGTTGAGCTTCAACGCCCCCGTCGAGCCGAAGAACTTGGCGTCGCCGAAGGCGAACACGCCGCCGTCGTCGGCCACCAGCCAGTAGCCGTCGCCCGTGCGCTGGACGACGCCGCAACGCTGACGGGCGCCGGAGTCGCCGGTGGCCAGGGTGGCGGCGTCGGGGCCCACGTCGGTGTCGCCGAACGGGGCCCGCCGGTAGCGGGCGGGGTCGGCCGGGATGTTGGCGAAGTTGTCCGGAGCGGCGTGCACGATGACGGCACTGCCGTCGGTGTCGAGCAGCTGGGCGATGGTGAAGTTGTCGGTGCGGAACGTGGCCCGGGCCACGCCGTCACGGTTGACGTACAGGGACGGCATGTCGCCGTCGTGGCCGCTGTGGGCCTGCGCCGGGGTGGCCGCCGAGCCGAGGTGACCGCCGGCGGCGCCGAAGGGATCGGCGGCCAGCCCGCTCGACACGGTGCAGTTGCCGGCAGTGTGCACGTGGAAGCCGTGCCAGCCCTCGGTGAGGCCGCTGGCCGCCACCTGCACCCGCACCCGGTCGCCCTCCTGCGCGAACTGGACGCTGCCCAGGGCCCTGCCGGTGGTGTCGCGCAGCACGGCGCCCGCGTGGCCGGACGGGCCGGCCATGTTCACCACCGGTCGGTTGAGCTTGATGTTCCCGGTGGAGCCGAAGAACCGGGCGTCGCCGAAGGAGAACACCCCGCCGTCGGCGGCCACCATCCAGTACCCGGCCCGACCCGGCGTGGCCGCCATCCCGACCATCGGCTGGTTGAGCCTGATGTTGCCGGTGGACCCGTGGAAGCGGGCGTCGCCGAAGGAGAACACCCCGCCGTCGGCGGCCACCATCCAGTAGCCCGCCCCGAAGCCGAGCGCCCCGGACTCGACCACCCCACAGCGCTGGCGGGCGCCGGAGTCGCCGGTGGCCCGGGTGGCGGCGTCGGGGCCCACGTCGGTGTCGCCGAACGGGGCCCGCCGGTAGCGGGCGGGGTCGGCCGGGATGTTGGCGAAGTTGTCCGGAGCGGCGTGCACGATGACGGCGCTGCCGTCGGCGTCGAGCAGCTGGGCGATGGTGAAGTTGTCGGTGCGGAACGTGGCCCGGGCCACGCCGTCGCGGTTGACGTACAGCGACGGCATGTCGCCGTCGTGGCCGCTGTGGGCCTGCGCCGGGGTGGCCGCCGAGCCGAGGTGACCGCCGGCGGCGCCGAAGGGATCGGCGGGCAGCCCACTCGAGACGGTGCAACTGCCAGTCGTGTGCACGTGGAAGCCGTGCCAGCCCTCGGTGAGGCCGCTGACGGCCACCTGGACCCGCACGCGGTCGCCCTCCTGGGTGAAGGCCACCCCGCCCCGCTCAGCGCCCGTCGCGTCGCGCAGCACTGCGCGGGCCCGTGGCGGCGGCGGCGGCTCGAGCCCGCCGGCGGGC
>JALYMX010000444.1 GCA_030773495.1 Actinomycetota bacterium
GGGCTCGACGTGGCCGAGGTCGGAGGCCAGGCGGTTGCGGGCCGTGAGCGCGCCCTCGCGCACGTCGACCTCCCACTCGGCGACCTGCCGGCGCTGGCGCGAGGTGTAGGCGAAGCGCACGGCCCACCGCGTGCCGTGGAGGTTGTAGGCGCTCCAGCTGTCGGCGAACACGTCGTCGGAGAAGTGCACCCCGCGGTCGTTGAGGTTGAGCTGGACGGAGGTGACCAGTGGCTCGGACGAGGGACCAAGCCGCGACTTGGCGAGGGTGAGCCGCTGGGCCCGCTCCACCACCCGTGCTTGTTCGGCGAGGATCGGAGCGGCGAAGCGCTGCACCCACTCCTCGTCGACGCCGGCCTGGGCCGCGACCTCGGCGATGGTGCTGCCGGCGCGGAGCCGGGCCTGGATCTCGCGCGGACTGAGCTGGCTGCGGGGGCGGGGCTTGCGCCCCGTGGAGGCGGGCGATGGCGCTGCCTGCTGCTCGACCGGCGCCTCCTCGCCCTCGGCCATGCCGCCCTCGCGGAGACGCTGGGCCTCCTCGAGCGACGACCGGAGCTGATCGTCGAGCGGCACCACGAAGCTCCCCGACTTGGCGCCCTTGCGCAGGCTGAAGATGAGACCGTCGTGGTCCTTCGTGAAGCCGACGAGGTGGAGCTTCTGCACGCTGAGCCGGACCGTACCACCCGACCCGGCGCGCGCCGTGGACCCTCGTCCGTGCCGGCAAGGCCGTCAGCCCGAACGGCGCACGTGGCGCAGCTGGGGGACGAGGCCCACGCAGGACAGCAGGCGCACCGCCCGCTCCTCGTCGGCGTCGATGATGACGGCGTCGTCGGGCTCACGCCCGCAGATGAACGTGACCACGCAGTCGGCGCACGCCTCGGTGGCCCGGACGGCGCAGTCGTCGCAGCTGATGCTCAAGGAGGTGCTCATGGCCGCATGGTGGCGCACGGGTGTGACACCGCGGGCGGCGCTTCACCCGCGCTGTGGCGTGGGTCACCCGTCGCGGCCGCTGTAGGGCATCCTCCGGTCGCGCCGTGAACGCATGGACACCACGGTGGATGAGCTCCTAACCGGCGTCAGGCCCTCTCTCCTGTTGACCAGCCGCGCTCGGCCACGCAGAACTCGTTGCCGTCGGGGTCGGCCAGCACCGTCCAGGCCAGCCCGGCACCTGGTGCTCGGCCAGCACCGTCGCTCCCAGCCGCTGGAGGCGGGCCACCTCGGTGGCCCGGTCGTCGGCGGCAAGGTCCAGGTGCACTCGGTTCTTCCCCGCCTTGGCTTCCGCCACCCGGTCGAACGCGAGGTGCTCGACGCCGAGGCCAGGGGGTTCGCAGGGCTGACGAACTCGTCCCAGTCCTCGCCGATCTCTCCGCCCGTGGCTGCCGCCAGAACTCTGCTAGCCGCCGGGGCTCGGCGCAGTCGAAGGTCACATGTCTGACGACGAGGCTCATGGAGCCGACGCTAGATCGATCGTCCTTCCACAGTCCGCCTCCTCCTATCGCAGCCTTCGGCCGCAACCGAACGCTGAATGACAGCTTCGGCCCGGTGCTCGAGGGGGGCGGCCGAAGCCTGCGAGTGAGCGCCGCCGTGTGCCGGGCGAGTCGGTGACGGGCCGGCAGAGCCGGCCCTGTGCGCACCCGTCGGTGCCGCCCGACGGACTCGGAGTGCGGACTGGCCCCGTCCCCGGCCCTCGGGTGAACTTCTTCGTTGCCAAACCAAGCAGCGCACCGCTGAGGAGGCGACGGGGCCATGTCCGCGTTTGAGATCGTCCACCAGGATCGGGTCGTCGGCAAGCTCACCTGCTTCGACCGGCTGATCTTCCCAAAGGCCACCTGGCCAACTTCAACATGCCGGGACGGATGAAGGCGTTCTTGGACAGCCAGGGCGTGCTGTTGAAGAGCTTCGACCGCTACGTCACCAAGGCCACCGAGAAGATCAAGGACCACGCCAAGGGCTTGGCGTCATCGGCGGGCCGGCCGTATCTGTACCTGGCCGAGACCTACACCAAGAGCCGGGGCCAGTAAAAGGAGGAGCTGGCCCGCGAGATCGCCGCGCGCGACGGCGTCGTGGCCGGGCTCATCTGCGTGCTGGCCTCGGTGGAGCCGTGCTCCAGCTTCGCCATCTTCCGCAACCGCGACACCCATCGCCTCCAGCTGGTCCGGCGCCGACGCAAGTGCCTCCACCTGTACTTCTACTGGGCGCACCCGGAGCTGGGGTTCTGCCACGTGCGGCTCCAGAGCTGGTTCCCCTTCGAGGTCCAGGTGTGGGTCAACGGGCGAGAGGCCCTCTCGCGCCAGCTGGACCGCCGGGGGGTGCGCCACCTGCGCTGGGCCAACGCCATCGTCAAGGTGACCGACTGGACGCTGGCCCAGCGGCTGGCCGAGCGCCTGGCGACCCGGCGCTGGCCCCGGCTGCTCAACGGCCTGGCCCGCCAGGTCAACCCCATGGTGCCCACCGTCACCGGCGCCGGCTTCGGCGGCTACTGGTGGGTGGTGGACCACGCCGAGGTGGCCACCGACGTCGCCTTCTCGTCCCGACAGGCTCTCGAGGCCGTCCTGCCCGGCCTCGTGGCGCACGCCGCCTCGGCCTTCTCCGCCGAGGACGTGCTGCGCTTCCTCGGGCGCAAGCTGCACCCGGCCCTCGCCGCCGAGGTCACCAGCGACGCCCGGCGCCGCCCCGAGGGGTGGCGAGTCAAGCACCGCATGGCCCGCAACTCCATCAAGGTCTACGACAAGGCCAGCGTGGTTCGGGTGGAGACCACTATCAACGACCCACCCAGTTCCGCGTCCTGCGGGTGAAAGACGGGCACCGCGTCTGGTGCCCGATGCGGAAGGGAGTGGCCAACCTTGCCCGCTACTACCAGGTGGGCCGCCAGGCCAACGAGCGCTACCTCGACGCCTGGCCGCCGCCCACGACAACCGGGCCGGCCTCGCCGTGCTCCACCGGCACACCAAGCCGGTCACCAACCGAGGCCGGCGACATGCCCGCCTCAACCCCATCGGCCCCGCCGACCTCGCCCTGTTCCGGGCCGCCCTGGCCGGCGAGCACGCCATCGTCGGGTTCCGCAATCGCGACCTGGCCCGCCGCCTCCACCGCCAACCTGCCGCCAGCGACGAGGAGGCCCGCCGGCGCCTCGTTGCCGTCGTCCATGGAGTGCTGCGTGGGCAATCACCTCTCTACTGACGTTGTCCGGCTCCCGCAGCAAGGCGAACCAACCGTCCACTGTCGTTCGTCCTCCCTGCCGAGCGCCAGGCACCGGGTCTCGTACTCGCCTTGCATGCCTCAGGCGTTTCTCATCACCGGTCCTCCCTCCTGTGCTCGGTTGGGGACGGAGGTGACGGTGACGGCTATGCGCTTTGAGGACAGCAGGGTCGAGGTCTGGCGGAATCAATGTGGGCCCATGTTGCCCTCGGCTTCCCAGCGCCCGTGAGGATTCGAAACGTCCCGCCCGGCTTTTCGCTCTCGTTTCAGGACACACGGTGGAAGCCGTAGCCGCCCGTGTAGTGGCGTCGCCCTCCTCCTCGTTCTCGAAGTGCACCTCATGCAACGAGTCGATGTCGAGCACCACGGCGCCGCTGCCCGTCGTCGCCGCGTCGTGCCGACCACACCTGGGCGCGTACCTCGACGATCGCCTCCTACAGCCCGGCCAGGACGGCGGCGTCGACCCACCCGTAGGTCGGGAACAGCAGTCGAGCTCGACGTAGCGGCCCGAACAGGTCCGCCTGCGAGCGCAAACCCTCGATGTCGGCACGCCTCGTCGTCGCCGGCCAGCATCAAGATCGCCGACTGGGGCTGACCCGCTTCAACAGACAGGCGGGGCGTTCGGCGGGCGGGAACTCGCGGTTGTCATGTTCCATCGTCCGCTGGCGCGGACTGTAGCGGCCCACGTCCCGGGATTCTCGCTTGACGTCGTACATTCCGGTCGATATATTTCGGCGCACTAAGTACGCACGGCACTTAGGGGGCGGAAAGTGTGTCGCGTGGTCCTCGTGGTCCGGCTCGGGCGGAGAACGTGGACTCTTTCGATTGCGACCGGCGTTGCGCGTCCGACCGCCTGTCCGAGCGACAGCCCGCAGGAGGAGATCGCGTTGAAAAGGCATCGATTCACCGCCGCCGCCCTCGCCGCCGTCGGCCTGGGGCTGGCGCCCGCCGCCCCGAGTCCCGCCGGCGCCGCCAGCGTCTCCGTCACCTGCGGCCAGGTCGTCACCGAGAGCATTGTGCTGGCCGACGACGTCGGGCCGTGT
>JALYMX010000445.1 GCA_030773495.1 Actinomycetota bacterium
CCGGACGGGATCGCGCAGGTGGCGGCGGGCCATCCCGTCGATCCTGGGCGGCATCGTCGCCGAGAAGAGGACGGTCTGGCGATCCGTGCGAGTTTCGGCGAGGATCGCCTCGATGTCGTCGGCGAAGCCCATGTCGAGCATCTCGTCGGCCTCGTCGAGCACGACGATCTCGAGGCCGCGCAGGCGAAGCGTCCCCCGGGCGATGTGATCCAGGGCGCGGCCGGGTGTCGCGACCACCACATCGACCCCGCGCTCGAGCCCGCGCAGCTGGCGGGCGATGGGCTGTCCGCCGTAGATGGGGACGACACGGGTGCCGAGGTGGCACCCGTAACGGTGGATCGCCTCCGAGACCTGGACGGCGAGCTCGCGCGTCGGCACGAGCACCAGCGCCGTCGGCGAGCCACCGTCGCCATCCCCGGTGATCCGCTGGAGTACGGGAAGCGCGAAGGCGGCGGTCTTTCCCGTCCCCGTCGCAGCCTGTCCCAGCAGGTCGCGTCCGTCGAGCAGGGGCGGCACCGCCTCGCGCTGGATCGGCGTCGGTTCCTCGTAGCCGAGCTCCGAGAGCGCCCGCAGAAGCTCCGGGCGCAGCCCCAGATCGGCGAAGGTCGTTGCGTCGTCCACTGCCTCGGTCATGACCGGCCCCTCGTAGCGCGACGGATGAAGGTGCTCGTTACCCACGTCGGGCGGAGGTACGCCCCGGATATGCGACCACCTTCGTGGCGGCGGGAGGCGATGCCGAGACCCGGCTACCGCCCCTCGGCCTCGCGCAACCTCTGCATATCCTCCGGCGTCGGGTCGCCCGGCTTGTCGGCGCGGCCCTCGGCTTCGGCCTGCGCCCGAGCGCCCAGCTCGTCCACCAGGCCGTCTGCCTGCGAGTCGTCGGGGAGGTCGCCCAGCTTCTCGGTGAAGCTCTCGTCGTGTCCCACGCGTTGTCCTCCTTGGGTGAGTAGTTCGAAGTTGACTCTTTCCATCGTGGTGGAGAGGCAACCGGAGCGGCCGGCGGCGTTCAGAAGGCGGCCTCGCCGGTGTTCCACATCAAAGGGAACAGCCACAGGGCGAGGCCCAGCGGGACCAGCGCCACGCGGGGGGCGAGGCCCCGGCGCCCGAGGCGCCCGAACGTCCACCCTTCGCCGACGGCGGCGACGACGAAGCAGATGACGGCTGCGAGAAAGAAGAAGAACTGCCCCTTCGGGTCGATCAAGGTGGCCTCCATCCTGACAGGCCCCCTGTCGGCGACCGGTGTGTTCCCCGCTCCGCCCCCGCGCACACGACCCCGACCCGCGTGGGCCACCGATCACCGCGAGCGAGGACCTGCCGACGGGGAACGAGGCGATCAACGTCGAGCGATGTACGACGTCACGGACGGGAGGTCGGCGCCCGCCTCTCCACGCGCGCGCTGGGGCACGACGGTGTACTTCGGGTCCACTGCGGACTGCACCCCGGCGTGGAAGACGGCGAAGCGGGTGCACGCCGAACCGGCCACGAGGGCAGCGCCGGATGCGATCGCCGTCAGCCGGCTGCGTCGCCCGAGCACGGCGGCGACCACCGCCCCGCCCGCCGTGAGCCGCCGGGCCCACCGGCTCAGCCGCCCGGCCGACCCGACGTGGTAGGGCTCGCCCGCCAGCCCCACGCCCGTCTCCATCGACTTTGCGGCGACGAGATCGACGGCGGCCCCGAGGACGGCGAGTCGGCGAGCGGGCCCGGCGGCGTTAGGCGGCACCAGCGCCATGGCCAGCCCGCCGGCTGCCGCTCCCGCGCTGCCGACGAACACGAAGGGGAGTTGGCGGTAGGCGTCGTGCCAGGAAGGCACCGCGGTGTCGGCGGTGAGCACCGCCGTGTAGGCGGCCACCACGGGCGCCGTCACCGCGGCGAGGAGGCCGGCCGCCCGACCGGCGCGAGGAAGCCGGCCAGTCGCCTCCGAGAGGGCGGCCAACCCGGCCGGAGGCCCGTAGGCGGCCAGCATCCAGGTCCCCACGCTCATCGGCGACGTCGGCTTGAGCACCCGGAGCATGTGCAAGAAGCGCTCGGGGCGGCCGAGGTCGTGGATCAGGAAGTAGGTGCTCGCGCCCAGGTTTGCCGCCGCCGCCAACCGCGCCGCCCGGCGCAGCGCGCCGTTGGCGGTGAGGTCGGCGCCGGCGGCCAGCAGCGATGACCCCGCCATCACCCCGCCGGTGAGGAAGTACGCGGGGATGTCCCACTTCCACACGGGCTTCTTGAGCACCGGCCGCCCGTAGTAGGACCGGAACTCCGCCTCGGGGACCATGGGGCGCTCGCCCCCGCGCCGGCCGCTCTTCTCGCCTGTCCGGCGGCGCGTGCCCGCCGGCGGGCCGGTCACCGTCGGCCGCCGGCGAACGC
>JALYMX010000446.1 GCA_030773495.1 Actinomycetota bacterium
CCACGGCCTCGACGCCACGGCGGCCTGGGAGCTGGCCGCCGGGGTGGGGGCCCTGGTCGCTCAGACCACCCATCGCCCGTCGGGCCCGGCGCCGGGGGCAGCCAGCCTCAACGCGCTGGCTGGCGCCGACGTCGACGCCGCCGCCCAGCTCTTCCTGGCCCGGGACCGGCTCCGCCTGGCCCAGCAGCTCTCCGACCCCGACCTGCCCCGGCTGTGGATCCTGGCCAACGGGCTGGCCCACGGCGTGGCCCCCGAGATCATGTGGCGGGTCCCGGCTCGCTCGGTCGGCGACATCGCCCAGGTGGTGCCGATCCACGACGACCTCGTGGGCTGGGCCGGGGTCGGCCCGGCGGTGGGGCACCTGCGCGACGTGGTGCGCGCCGCGGGCGAGGGCCGCCGCTGGCTGGAGGCGAGGCACCGCGGGGACCTGGACGAGCGCCTCCTGGCCCTCGGGGTGGTCGGCCTCACCCGGCCGGCCACGGCCATGCAGCTGGCGCTGTGCGGCCTCCGCCGGCTCGGTCTCGACCAACTCCGGGAGGTCGCCGGCCCCGCCCCGGCCGGCGTGCTTGACCTGTCCGACGCCGCCCTCAAGGCGGTGTGCGATCGCAACGGCTGGCTCGTGGGCGTCGCCGTCGAGCGCACGCAGCGGGAGCTCGTCGAACGTATCGGCCCGCACGCCGACCCCGAGGTCCTGCGGGCCAGCCTCGCCGCCGGCCAGCCAGGGGCACTCGAGGCGTTGAGCGCCTCGGCTCCGCCCGATCGTCTCCTCGATGCCGGCGCCTTCCGCAAGAACCCCCCGTCTCCTGACGCCGACGCCGCCCAGCGACTCCTGGGCGAGGCGGGCCGGGAGGCGCTGCGCCGCTTCGGGGGAGCGGAACCGCCCTATCGCGCCTCGCTCGGCGAGGCTCTGGCTCATCGCTTCCCCGAACGCTTCGGCCGGGAGGTGCTGTGCGAGCCGGACCCGACCCGCCTCCTCGGCGCCGACCCCCCCGCCCCCCGCCGGCCGCCAGCCGTGCCCCTGAGCCTCGACCTCGGCCTGTAGGTGAACCAGAAGGAGCGCCGAGCATGCCGATCATCGCTGCCCGGGACCTGCTCTCGGTGCGGCCGCCGGCAACCCCGCCCGCCGGTGTCCACCTCGTCGGAAGCCGGTCGATGACGGCGGCGGTGGTCCGATCCTGGCGGTGGTCGCGCACGCGCTGCTCGACCCGGCGTCGTGGTGGTGAGGCGTGGGTGAGCCGGTGAAGCCCCCGATCAACTACTACGGCGGCAAGGCCCGGCTCGCCCCCCGGATCGCCGCGCTGTTCCCGCCTCATCGGGTCTACCTCGAGGTCTTCTACGGCTCGGCCGCCGTGTTGTTCGCCAAGCGGCCGGCACCCCACGAGGTCCTCAATGACCTCGACTCCTGCGTCGTCTCGTTCTTCTCCGTCCTGCGAGAGCGCCCCGACGACCTCGTGCGTGCCTGCCGCCTCACCCCCTACGCCCGCGAGGAGTTCGCCGCGGCGGGCCTGACCGACCCCTCGGTCGACCAGCTGGAGCTCGCCCGCCGGTTCTTCGTGCGCCTGACCCAGGGCTTCAACAAGACCATCGCCACCGACCCCCGCTCGGTCGGGTGGTCCGCCAGCGTCCTGCGCGGCTCCAACAACGCCCGCACCGCGGCGAACCTCGTCGAGCGTTTCCATCAGTGCGCGGAGCGCCTTCGTCACGTCACCATCGAGTGCCGGCCGGCCGTGGAGTGCATCGAGGCCTACGCGGTCGCTGACGGCGTCGTCTACGCCGACCCGCCGTACCTCGCCGGCACGAGGGCCAGCCTGGCCAAGCGAGTGGCCGACTACTCGGTGGAGTACAACAGCGAAGCCGACCACCGAGAGCTGGCCGCCGTCCTGTGCGCGAGCCCGGCCACGGTGTTCCTCTCCGGGTACCACAGCGCCCTGTACGACGAGCTCTACGGCGACTGGCACCGCGTCGAGCGACGCGTGCTCGTGTCGGCTTCGAACCAGGCGGGCGCGTCGAGGCACGCGGTCGAAGTCGTCCGGAGCAACCGCCCGATCGCCTGCCAGCTGAGGTTCGATGGCGAGCCCGGCGCGCTCGCGGCCGGCGAGTGCCCGGCGCCGCAGGCGGGCGACCGCACGGCGTCGGGC
>JALYMX010000447.1 GCA_030773495.1 Actinomycetota bacterium
GCCCACGAGCGCCTTCGACGGTGGCGCCGGGGGCGCCTCGTCGGCCGCCGGGTCCCAGGCGGTGAGGTCGGCCAGCCGGGGGTCGTTGGAGAACACCTCGACCACCGGTTGGCGCACGCCGATCCGCTTCTGGAGCCGCTCCACCTCCAGCTCCTGGTCCCAGAGCACGAGGGTCACGACCACGCCGGCCTCGCCAGCCCGGGCGGTGCGCCCGGAGCGGTGCAGGTAAGCCTTGTGGTCTTCGGGCGGGTCGTAGTGGATGACCACGTCGATGCCCTCCACGTGGATGCCGCGGGCGGCCACGTCGGTGGCGACCAGCACGGGGAGCTTGCCGGCGGTGAAGTCCTTCAGCGCCCGCTCTCGCTGCTGCTGGCGCAGGTCGCCGTGGATGGCGCCCACCTTCAGGCCCTCCCGCTGCAGCTGGGCGGCCAGGCGGTCGGCCCCCCGCTTGGTGCGAGTGAACACCAGCGTGCGGTACTGCGACCGGGCGATGGCGGTCGCCACCTTGGGCTTGTCCATCTGGTGGACCTTGAGGAACCGGTGGGTCATCTCCTCCACCGTGACCTGCTCGGACACCACCTCGTGGCGGACCGGGTCGCGCAGGTAGTGGCGCACCACGTGGTCCACGTCGCCGTCGAGGGTGGCCGAGAACAGCAGCGTCTGGTGGTCGGACTCGATGCGGCGCAGGAACCACTCGACCTGGGGGAGGAACCCCATGTCGGCCATGCGGTCGGCCTCGTCGAGCACCACATGGCGCACGCCGGCCACGCTCAGGGCGCCGCGCTCGGCCAGGTCGATGAGTCGCCCCGGCGTGGCCACCACGATGTCGGCGCCGCGGGCCACCGCCTTCAGCTGGCGGTCCATGCTCGCCCCCCCGTACACCGCCACCACCCGCCGGCCGCATACCGCAGCGAGCGGCTCCAGGACGGCGGTGACCTGGGTGGCCAGCTCTCGGGTGGGCACGAGCACCAGCGAGTCGGGCCGGCCCGGGGGCGACGGGCGGCTGCGCTCGAGCAGGGCCAGCCCGAAGGCCAGCGTCTTTCCCGAGCCGGTCTTGGCCTTGCCGCACACATCGCGCCCGGCGAGGGCGTCGGGGAGGGTGAGGGCCTGGATGGGGAACGGCTCGGTGATGCCCTGGTCGGCCAGGACGTCGGCCAGCTCGGGTGAGACCCCGAGCGCGGCAAAGGTGGTGGTCACGAAGATGCTCCTGTTCCGTCGGTCTGTTCCGTTGTAGGGGGCCTTCCTCGGCCCAAGCGGAGCAGGAGCGATGAGGTGGGCCCACGTCCGGCGCGACACGCCGGTCTCGGAAGCAGCCTACCCTGTCTGCAGATCGGTCGCAGAAACTGCTCAATACGGGCGCACCACGTGACGATACGTGGACGCAGGTGAGACGCCCGGGCTCGCCCACCGAAAGGGAGACCGCGATGCGCACTCCGCCCTCACCCGGAAAGCCAGGGCCCCGCCGGCAGCGCACTCGCGCCAGCCGTCTCCAGATCGCGGCCGCCGTGGCCGGCGGCGTGCTGTTGTTCGTCGCCCTGTTCCACATCCCCGGTGGGGGCTCGGAGAAGGAGTTCGTCCCCGAGGTGACCCTCTCCGGCGCCGTGGAGGCCATCAAGGAGGGCAAGGTCGCCCGGATGCACCTCAACGACGGGTCCCGCCGGGCCACGCTGGTGCTCACCACCGGCACCAAGGTGCAGACGGCGTACCCGTTGGGGTCGGGGCCGGAGCTGACCCGCGAGGCCATCGACTCGATGGTCAAGGTGACCGCGGCGCCCAACGTGAGCCGCTCGATGTGGTGGAGCCTGGCCCTGACGCTGCTGCCCGTGGGGCTGCTCATCGGCTTCTTCGTGTTCTTCATGGGGCCGAGGATGGGGATGGGCGTGGGCCGGATGAACAAGGCCCGCCGGGCGCCCGCCGCCGTCCCCACCACCCGGTTCTCCGACGTGGCCGGCGCCGACGAGGCGGTGGCCGAGCTGGCCGAGGTGGTCGAGTTCCTCAACGCGCCGGAGCGCTTCAGCAACGCCGGCGCCCGCATGCCGCACGGGTTCTTGCTGGTCGGCCCGCCGGGTACGGGCAAGACCCTGCTCGCCAGGGCGGTGGCCGGCGAGGCCGGCGTCCCCTTCTTCGCCCTCGCCGGGTCGGACTTCGTGGAGACGTTCGTGGGCGTGGGCGCCTCGCGGGTCCGCCAGGTGTTCTCGGCGGCCCGGAAGCTGGGGCGGGCCATCATCTTCATCGACGAGATCGACGCCGTGGGCAAGGCCCGCACCTCGTCGCCCATGGGCAGCGGCAGCGAGGAGCGGGAGAACACCCTCAACCAGCTCCTGGTGGAGATGGACGGGTTCACCGAGTCGGGGATCATCGTCCTCGGCGCGACTAACCGGGGTGACGTGCTCGACGCCGCCCTCACCCGGCCGGGCCGCTTCGACCGGCGCATCGCCGTGCCCGCCCCCGACCGGTCCGGCCGCACCAAGATCCTCGAGCTCTACGCGCGGGGCCGGCGCTTCGCCCCCGACGTGGACTTCGTGGCCCTGGCCCGGCGCACCCCGGGGCTCACCGGCGCCGACCTGGCCTTCCTCATGAACGAGGCCGCCCTGGAGGCGGCCCGGCAAGGCTCCGACGCGGTCACCAACGCCCACCTCCACGCCGCCCTGTCCACCGCCGTGATGGGTCGCGAGCGGCGCTCCGCCGTGGTCACTGAGCGGGACCGGCACATCACCGCCTGGCACGAGGCGGGCCACGCCGTGGCCGCCCTGCTGCTGCCCCACGCCGACGACCCGGTGTCGGTCACCATCGTCCCCCGGGGCGAGGCCGGCGGCGTCACCTGGATGGGCGGCAACGACAACTCGTTCCTCACCCGCTCGGAGGCCGAGGCCCGCCTGGTGGTCGCCATGGCCGGACGGGCGGCCGAGGAGCACCACCTCGGCGGGGACTTCACCCAGGGCGCGGCCAGCGACTTCGCCTCGGCCACGGCGCTGGCCGTGTCCATGGTCACCGAGTTCGGCATGAGCGACCTCGGCCCCACCAGCCGGGGGGCGCAGGGCCAGCTGGGCGGCGCCCAGGCCGACCGTGTCGCCGCCGCCGTCGACGCCATGCTCGACCAGGCCTTGCGGCGGGCCCGGGAGCTGCTGGCCGTCAACCGCCCGCTGGTCGAGGCCCTGGTCGCCGAGCTGCTGGCCGAGGAGACGGTGACCGGCGCCGACCTGGCCGAGCTGGCCGTCGCCACCCTCCCCCCGGTCTCCGTCGCCGGACGCCGGCGGTTCCCGAGTCGTACATAGGGCCCGGTTTCGGGCCCCATGTACTCGGGAACGGCGGTGGGCCGGCCGGGGGATTGCCGGCTAGCGCGTTTCGTGGTATTCCATTCCCATGACGTTCCAGGGCGGCGACCCGGAGGCGATGCGGCTCCTGGCCCGTGAGGCCGAGGTGGCCCGGGTCCGCCTGGCCGCCTCCCGGACGAGGATCGACCGGGCGCTGGCGCGCCAGTGCATGGCCTCGTCGGTGCCCGGCCAGGTGCGGGCGGTGGAGGCGTGGCTGGACGAGCTGGCGGCCGAGCTGGGCCGGCGGGCGTTGGAGCTGGAGGAGCGACCCGAGCGCCCGCTCCCCCTCACCGTCACCGGGTTCCCGCAGGGCTACGCCGGCGACTGCGACCTGATGGCCGAGGAGCTGGGGCGCAGTGTGGACGTGCTCAGCGGGCGACTCCACGACCTGCGGGCCGACCCGAGGAACCTGCGGGTGCTGCGGCCCCGCGGCCCGTTCTCCTTCGACGGCCACGTGAAGCAGGCGAGGGCCTGGCAGCGGAGGATCAAGAAGCAGCTCGACACGTGGCGCCGGTACAGCCACTGCCCCGAGCCCCTCACCGTGGCCCTGGCCCGGGAGTACGTGAAGCTCGACATCCGGGCCGAGCTGGGCTGGCCGGCGGCGGCGTCCGCCTCTGCGTCCCGTTCGCACGCCTGGGACGGCGTGGACTGGCGGGCCGCCGGCAAGGCGGTTGCCGGGGTCGCCGTGGTGGTCACCGCGGCGGCCGCCTCCGTGGCCCGGGCCGCCAACCCGGTCAACCTGCTGCTCGGGCCGTGACCACCTCCGACGGCGGTGCCTCGGGGATCGACTGGGAGAAGCTCGGCGAGGTCCTCTACGACGGCGGCGACGAGCTCATGGCCATGGGCGAGGCGTACGCCGCCGAGCGCGAGCAGTTCCCGGTGCTCACCCACGACCTGCGCCTCAACGAGCGGGGCGGGCTGTTCCGGTGGCTCGGGATCCTGCAGATCGTGTCCCTGGAACGCACCGAGCCCTTCCTCGCCGGCCTCGGGCTGGGGGGGTTCGACCCGGGCGTGCTCCGCTCCGTGGCCCGACAGGCCCTCGAGGCCATCTACCCCATCGAGGAGGACTACGACGTCGGCCTGGAGGAGTTCGTGGCCATCCTGGAGGCGGCGCTGGAGCGGCTGGGGAGCGAGCTGGGCC
>JALYMX010000448.1 GCA_030773495.1 Actinomycetota bacterium
GCGGATCGACTGGGGCTTCGGCGGGCGGTGCCCGGAGTGCGGCACGGGCCTGGCCGTGGTACGGGCCCGCGCCGCCGGGCTCGTCACCGGGTGGTGCCCCGAGCACGGTGAGGTCGAGTCCCGGACGGGCTGAGCGGCGCATGCGGCGGGGCGGCGTTCACCGAGTGACCGCGCCGCCGGCAAGGCGAGGGCCGGCCGCCGCGGGACGTCGGCGTCGCCGTGCGCGACGCACGCAGATGCGCCGGAGTCCGCCCTGGATGCCGGTGACGATGGCCTGCGCCACGAGCCAGGCGAGGATCCCGGCCACAACGGCGCCGACGACGGCGACCAGCGCGCCGTACTGGCGCGCAAGCAACGGGTACACCTGCCAGTGCGTCAGGAAGACGTAGAGCGAGGCGGCGGCGACCGTACCGACGAGACGGTTCACCGGCCAGGGGACGGGCAGCGTCGGCACCCACACGACGAGCAGGAGGGCGCCGGCCACGATCGCCTCTCGCTGCGGTGCTCCGAAGAACCCGGGGACGGCGGCGACGACCAGCGCCGAGACGAGGGCCCGGCGGGGCGTGGTGGAGGCGACGGCGGCCGCCCATCCCAGGGCGAAGATCCACAGCACCTCGTGCGGCCTTTCGATGGGGTGGTCGCGCGGGCCGACGGGGACGACATCGAACCGGACGGCCAGCGCGGCGAGCACGACGGCGAGCGAGAAGGCGAACGGAAAGCGATGCTCGAGCCGGCGGACGCCGGGGACGGCGAAGACCAGTGCCAGCGGTACGAGGATCTGGACCAGGGCTTCGACGTACCAGTAGGCCCAGTCGCCGTGGGGGCCGCCCAGCTGCCCGTTGACGAGCAGCGCCTGAGGCCAGGCGAAGCGGTCGCCCGTGGCGGCGACGAGGCCGATCCAGCACACGCTGGGGACGGCGACGCGGGCGATGCTCGCCACCATGCCCCGCGAGCGACGCTGGAACCTGGCGAAGTTGTACCCGGCGACACCGAGCAGGGTGTGGGCGCCGCCCAGCAGATGCCACAGGTGGGCGTGCGAGCCGACGACGAGGACGATGGCGACGGCGCGGAGCACGACGCTCGTCTCCATCTCATGGAGGACACGGCGCCGGCGGGGCGCTGGCGCCAGGTCGCGCAGGGGCGTGGTGTGCCAGTCGCGCGGCAACGTCCCCAGCAGCTCCTCGAGGCGGATCGAAGCCTCCACGTACGACAGCGAGTCGCCACCGGCGCTGGCGAACGACTCGTCGTCGTCGACCTCGCGCCCGAGCACGGCGGCGAACAGGGCGGCGATCTCGTCGGCGCCGGCGAGGCCGCCCCGCCTCCACGGGCGGGCCGGTGCCGGGAGCCCGTCCTCCTGCTGGGCGGCGCGGAGCACGGCGGGGTAGTCGGGCTTGCCGCTGGCCAGCCGCGGCAGCGCGGCGAGCTCCACGACGCGCACCCGTGACGCGGGCAGGCCCACCCGCTCGGCCACCTGGTCGCAGATGCTGCGCCCGTCGCCCCCCGCCTCGACGGCGACCACGAGCCGGTCGTCGTCGCCCGTGACGAGGGCGGCCGTACCGGTGGCCGAGACGAGGCGCTCGACGTGGTCGAGGTCGATGCGCAGCCCGTAGAGCTTCACGAACCGGCTGCGCCGGCCCACGATCTCGTAGAGGCCGTCGGCGTTGCGCCGGGCGATGTCGCCGGTGCGCAGCGCGTCGAGGGTGGCGCCCACGGCCAGGTCGTCCGGCCCGAGCGCGTACCCGAGCATGACGTTGGGACCCCGGTAGACCAGCTCTCCCTCGCCGGCGTCGCCGGCGTCGGCTTCGTCCAGCGGCTCGATCGAGAAGCTTCCCCCCGGGATGGGGACGCCGATGGCCCGGGGATGGCGCGCCGCGAGGCTGGGCGGGAGGTAGGCCATCCTCGCCGTGGCCTCGGTCTGGCCGTACATCACGAACAGCTGCCACCCGCCACGCTCCCCCATCGCCGCGTACCTGCGCACCTGGTCGGGGTGGAGCCGACCGCCGGCCTGCGTGACGTAGCGCAGAGTAGGCAGGGACATCGACTCGAAGCCGACCCGGTCGAGGAGCTCGAAGGTGTAGGGGACGCCGGCGAACGTGGTCGCTCCCGCGACGCGGAACTGGTCCCAGAAGCAGGTGTCGAGCACCGAGTTGCCGGTGAGGACGACGCCCGCACCCACCGCCAGGTGGCTGTTGATCACCGACAGCCCGTAGCAGTAGTGCATCGGGAGGCTGGTGGCGGCCCGGTCGTCCGAGCAGATGGAGAGGTAGTCGGCGATGGACGTGGCGTTCGCCTGGAGGTTTCGCCGTGACAGCCGCACCAGCTTGGAAGAGCCGGTGGAGCCGGACGTCGCCAGCAGCAGGGCGAGGTCGGGGTGCAGGGTGTGCGCGGAGCCGCTCCGTCGTTCCTCCGGCTCGCACCCGCTCGCCGCGCCGACGACGACGTCGGGGTCGTACGCGGCGAGCAGCGCCGCCGCCGTCTCGTGGTCGCAACCCGGGAACAGCATGAGGGGGTGGCCGGCGCGCAGGGCGGCGAGGTAGGCGACGAGGGACTCGACGGTGTTCGCCGCCTCGAGCAGCACGAGCCGTCGGCCGGCGCCGAGGCGGGCCGCCGTCTCGGCGACCCTCCGGTCCAGCTCGGCGTAGGTCAGGACGCTGCCCGGGGTGATCACGGCAACCGCGTCGCCGTGGACGGCGAGCGCGTCGGCGAACAGCGGGGCCGGGCGTGCGGGGTCGGGAGCGAGCAGGGTCATGCCGCGCCCCGGGGATGTCGCGGAGTGGCCGCCATGCCGATGATCGTAGGCACTGGTGAGGGTGGTCGAACAACTGCGGTTAGGCGTTCCTAAGGGCGGGGCCGACACCTCGGGGGCCCGGGCGACGGGCAGCGACGCACGCAGCGGCGCGCAGCGGGCAGGGTGGGGCGCGTGGAACGCCTGACCGCCGCCCAGGCCCGCCGCGCCGCGCTCGCCGCCCAGGGCTTCCTCGACCCTCGACCCCGGGGCCGGCCCGACCTCCGCCACCTCCGCCGGGTCGTCTCCCGGGTCGGCCTGTTGCAGCTCGACTCGGTGAACGTCCTGGTCCGCTCGCACTACCTGCCGATGTTCTCGCGCCTCGGACCCTACGACCGGGGGTTGCTCGACCGGGCGGCGTGGAGCCCCCGGCCGGCGCTGTTCGAGGCCTGGGCCCACGAGCGGTCGCTGCTGCCGGTCGAGGCCCACCCCCTCGTCCGGTGGCGGATGGCGGCGGCGGCCGCCGGCGCCGTGTGGGGCGGGGCGTGGCGAGTGGCGCAGGAGCGGGCCGAGTTCGTGGAGGCGGTGTTCCGCGAGGTCGTCGAGCGCGGACCTCTGGCCGCCGGCGAGCTGGCCGACGGCGGCGAGGCCCGCCGGGGACCGTGGTGGTCGTGGAGCGACGGGAAGCGGGCGCTGGAATGGCTGGTGTGGACCGGCAAGCTGGTGGTGCGCCGCCGCCCGTCGTTCGAGCTCGAGTACGACCTGCCCGAACGCGTCCTGCCCGTCGAGGCGCTGGCCGCCCCCACGCCACCCGAGCCCGAGGCACGGGCCGCTCTCGTGGTCGTGGCCGCCCGCGCCCTCGGCGTGGCGACGGTCGAGGACCTGGTCGACTACCACCGCCAGGCCCTCGGCGCGGTGCGCCCCCTCGTGGCCGAGCTGGTCGCCAACGGCCGCCTCGTGGAGGTCGCCGTCGACGGGTGGGCCCGGCCGGCGTACGCCGTCCCCGATGTGCGCGTGCCCCGGCGGGTGCCCCCCTCGGTGCGCGCCCTCGTCTCGCCGTTCGACTCGCTCGTGTGGTTCCGGCCCCGCGTCGAGCGGGTCTGGAGGTTCCGGTAGCGGCTCGAGATCTTCGTCCCCGCCGCCCGGCGGCAGTGGGGGTACTACGTCCTCCCGTTCCTCCTCGGCGACCGGTTGGTGGCGCGGGTCGACCTCAAGGCCGACCGCCGGGGCGCCGTGCTGCTCGTGCGCTCAGCGTGGGTGGAGCACGGTTGCGACCCCGGCGAGGTCGCCCACGCCCTCGCCGGCGAGCTGGGGTCGATGGCGGGGTGGCTCGGCCTCGACGGCGTGGTCGTCGAGCCGCGAGGCGACCTCTCGACCGACTTGGGCAGGCACGTGACGCGCCGGGCGTAGCGTCGGCAGAGGTGGACACCTGCGACGAGTGCGGCTTCGAGTACCGCGTGGAGGCGGCGCCGGCCGCCGGCCGCGCCATCGTCGACGCCGCGGGGCAGCTCGCCGGGCTGGTGACGGGCGGCACGGCCGACGCCCGGTCCCGTCGGGAGCCGGGGACGTGGTCGCCGCTCGAGTACGCCTGCCACGTCCGTGACGTGCTGCTCGTCCAACGCGAGCGGGTCCTCCTGGCCCGGCGACGCCACCGGCCGGCGCTCGAGCCCATGGGCCGCGACGAGCGGGTCGACCACGACGGGTACGCCGAGCAACGCCCCGACGACGTGGCTCGTCAGCTGGGCGACGCCGCTCACCTGTTCGCCCACGTGCTCTC
This sequence comes from Actinomycetota bacterium, assembly GCA_030773495.1. Lineage (GTDB taxonomy): Bacteria > Actinomycetota > Acidimicrobiia > Acidimicrobiales > JALYMX01. The sequence continues at coordinate 4,503 of JALYMX010000448.1, forward strand.
CCGCCTGGACGAGGAGGACTGGGAGCGGCCGGTCGTCTACGGCTACCCGGCACCGGCGGAGCGGTCGCTGCGCTGGGTGGCGGTGCACACCCTCCACGAGGTCGGTCACCACCTCCTCGACGTTCGCCGCCAGCTGGGGCAGCCGGCGCCGACCGAGTCGGGGTGACACTCAGGCGGTGAGGTCGCGGCGGGCGAAGGCCGTCCCCGCCACGGCGCCGGCCAGGGCGACGTAGGGCAGGAGCCTCAGGAGGGCTTGCGAGGCGGTGACGTCGATGGTGCCGCCGGCGATGAACGCTTCGAGGAGCAGGCCGGGGAACAGGCGGCCGGCCGGCGTCCACGCGTCCTGGAGCAGGTGCTCGATCGGCCCCGCCCACGCGATCGACACGGCGACGGCCAGCGGAACCGACCGCAGGAGGACCGCCGCCGCCGTCGCCAGCAGCGCGTACGCGCCGACCCACACGAGCACGGCGCCGTAG
>JALYMX010000449.1 GCA_030773495.1 Actinomycetota bacterium
GGGCCCGGCCGGCCGCCTTGGCGGCGGCCAGCTCGGCGGCGTCGACACGGCTCTGCTGGCCAGCGCCGATCCCCACGGCCGCCCCGTCCTTCACCAGGACGATCGAGTTCGACTTGACGTGCCCCCCCACCCGCCAGGCCAGCTCGGCGTCGCGCCACTGCGCCTCGGTGGGCGCCACCCGGGTGACGACCCGCCACTGGTCCCGGCTCGCCTCGAACCGGTGTGGCTCCTGCACGAGGAACCCGCCCCCAACCTGGCGCCAGTGGCGGCGCTCGGCGTCGGGTGGGGCGGCCCGCAGCAGCCGGGTGGCCTTGCGCCGGGCCACCAGGCGTTCCACGGCGCCGGGGTCGAAGGCGGGGGCGACCACGACGTCGGCCTGCGGCGCCGCCACCATGTGCTCGGCAATGGCGTCGGTCACCGGGCCGCTGAGGGCCACGATCCCGCCGAACGCCGACCGCTCGTCCCCGGCCAGCGCCCGGCGGTAGGCGTCGGCCAGGTCGGGTACCACGGCAACCCCGCACGGGTTGGCGTGCTTGATGATGGCGCAGGCCGGCTCGTCGCCCAGGTCGTGGACCAGGCGCCAGGCGGCCTCGGTGTCGTAGATGTTCAGGTACGACAGCGCCAGCCCGGCCAGCTGCTCGACGTCGTCCCACCACGACCGCCGGCCCACCTCGCGATAGCGCGCCGCGCGCTGGTGCGGGTTCTCCCCGTAGCGTAGGCGGTCCTCGGTGCGCTCGAGGGCCAGGTGCAGGGTGGGGGGCAGCACCGGGTCGGGCGGGCCCTCGTCCATCCACGCCACCACGGCGGCGTCGTAGGCCGCCGTGTGGGCGAAGGCGGCCCGGGCCAGGCGCCGGCGGGTGTCCTCGGACAGCTCGCCGTCCCGGCGCAGCTCGCTGACCACCTCGCCGTAGTCGCCGGGGTCGACCACAACGCCGACGAAGGCCCAGTTCTTGGCCGCCGCCCGCACCATCGTGGGCCCACCGACGTCGATCATCTCGACGGACGGCTGGGCCGGGAACGGGTAGAGGTTGCAGGCCACCAGGTCGATGGGCGCGATCCCCTGGGCCTCGAGGTCGGCGGCGTGCTCGGGCTTGGAGCGGTCGGCCAGGATCCCGCCGTGGATGCGGGGATGCAGCGTCTTGACCCGGCCGCCGAGCATCTCCGGGGAGCCGGTGACCTCCTCCACCTCGACGTGGGCGATCCCCGCCTCGCGCAGCGCCCGCGACGTGCCACCGCTCGACACCAGCTCCCACCCCAGGGCGACCAGGCCCCGGGCGAAGGCCTCGAGGCCGGTCTTGTCGTAGACCGACAGCAGCGCCCTCACCGCGCCAGCAGCTCCTTGATGGTGCGCGGGTACAAGCGGCGCTCCACCTCCTTGATGCGCTCGTGGAGCGTCTCGGGGGTGTCACCGGGGAGCACGGGCACCGCCTCCTGGGCGAGGATGGGCCCGGCGTCGACGTCGACGGTGGCGATGTGGACGGTGCACCCGGTGACCTTCACGCCGGCGGCCAGGGCCTCCTCCACGGCGTGCCACCCGGGGAAGGCCGGGAGCAGCGCCGGATGGGTGTTCACCACCCGCCCGGGATAGGCGTCGAACAGCGGCTTGTCCAGCACCGTGCCGAACCCGGCCATGGCGACGAGCTCCAGGTCGTGAAGCCGCAGGGCGTCGACCACGGCGTGGGTGTAGGTGAGCCGGTCGAAGTCGGGGCCGAAGCTCTGGCGCACCACCAGGTGGGCGTCGATCCCCGCCTCGATGGCGATGCCGAGGGCCCGGCAGCCGCGGTCGCCCACGACGACGGCGATGGGCAGCTCGGCGTCGAGAAGGGCCTGGAGGATCGTGCCCGTCCCGGACGCCAGCACCCCGATGGCCACGCCGGCACGCTACCGCGACGGCAGCGGGCCGCCCCCTACAGCGGCGGGTCGACGCAGTTCGACGTCCCGCCGCCCGAGCCGGCCGGGCTGGTGCGGGGATAGGGCTCCACGAAGCCCGACCCCGGGTCCTTGCCGGTGAGGAAGCGCAGGATCCCCCTCGCCACCGCCTGGCCCTCCACCTTCTGCACGTCGGGGCGGGTGAGCAGCTCGGCCTCCGCCGGGTTCGACACGAAGGCCAGCTCGGCCAGCACCGAAGGGACGCCCTGGGTGCGCCGCAGGATCCCGTAGTAGTCGTCGCCGGACGTGTTGCGCCGGTACTTGGCGCCGGCGTCGGTGTCGGCCACCCACGGCCCGGGGTAGGCGGACAGGGCCCGCACCACCTCCTCGTAGATCAGCCCGGCCAGGCGCTTCGACTCCGGCGAGGCGACCTGGTAGTAGGTCTCTGTGCCCGGCCCGTCGCGGGGGCCGTCGGGCTCGGCGTTGTGGTGGACCGAGACGAAGGCCCGGGGCTCGAGCGCCTGCACGATCTCGGCGCGGGTGGCGAGGGTCACCCGGTGGTCGTCGGTGCGGGTGCGCACGGTGCGCACCCCTGCCGCCTCCAGCGCGTCGCGGGCGTGGTCGACCACGGCCAGGTTGATGCCCTTCTCGGACAGGCCGTTGGGGCCGACCGCCCCGGGCTCGGACCCGCCGTGGCCGGGGTCGAGCACGACGGTGGCACCGGTCACCGGAGTGCCGCCGTCGACGACGACGCTACGCCCGCACGGCGTGGTCACCCGGTAGCCGGCGCCCTCCCTGCCCTTCACCGGGAGCACGACACCACGACGGACGAGGACCTTGGCGTCGCCGCCGGGGGACGACGACGGCGCCGCAGTGGTGGCGCGCGTGGTGGGCGCCGCCGTGGTGGTGGGAGGGGCGGTCCGTGCCTCGGTCACCGCGGTGGTCGGCGAGGTGCTCGGCGCCGTCGTGGTCGTCGTGGTGGTGGACGTGGCCGCCGCCACCCGAGGGGCGGCGTCGCGCCGGTCGACGACGGCGGCGGCCACCACCGAGGCGAGGAAGAGGACGGCGACGGCCAGACGCACCACGGACTGGTCAGGCTACCGGCGTCCTCCGTACGCGCGGTGACGGGGCGGGCAGGAGGTCAGCGCCCGTCGGCCACCCACTGGGGTGGCGTGGCCACCACGGCCACGCTGGCGCCGGCGAGGCCGATGACGTCCTCCACCAGGTTGCCGAGGAACGGCTCCCCGGCCAGGGGCTGCAGCTCGGCCCCCAGCACCACGAGGTCGGCGTCGATCTCCTCGGCCAGCGCCACGATCTCGGCGGGGCGCGACCGCCCGGTGCGGACCACGGGGCGGGGGCGCACGCCCAGCCGCCGGCCCAGCTCGATGGCCTCGGCCAGCAGGCCCTGGGCCAGGTCGCCGGTGGACCGCGGCCGCGCCCGTACCCGGGTGGCGGTGGCCGTCGTCCCCGAGGCAGCCTGCTCCCCGTCGTCGACGATGACGTGGGCGGCGACGACCTCGGCCCCGCTGGCCGCCGCCAGGCTGAACGCCAGCTCCTGGGCAGCCCGGCTGGGCACCGTGCTCACCACCGGTACCAGCACCCGCCGGAACCCCGACGACGCGGCGGCCTCGGCCCCGCGCCCGTCCCACACCAACAGCACGGGCAGCGCCGATTGCGCCAGCAGTCCCTCGGTGAGGGGCGACAGGAGAGCGCCGCCACCGCGGCCCTCCCACGCTCCCATCCCGACGATCCCGTATCCCAGGGGCATGTGGTCGACGAGGGCCTGCACGGCGTCGCCGCCCTGCACCCGCTCCTCCTCGACGCGACGGTGCTCGATGGCGTCGACCACCCGGCGCGCCGCCTGCTCGCCGTCGCCACCCACGGCCACGACGGTGGCCTCCTCGCCGTGTGGCCAGGCGGCGTCCAGGATGCGGGCGGCCAGCACTGAGCCGTCGCCGCGCTGGGCGGGCAGGAGGAGGCGCCGGGGACGCACCAGCACGTTGGTGCGCAGCGTCTCCTCGCGCTCGAGTCGCTGCTGCTCCTCGCCCGTCCCGGCCCATCCCCGGGCCAGCGCCCGCAGCAGCGGCGGTGCCGCCATGGACGTGGCGATGGCCACGAGCACCACCACGGTGTACGCCCGCTGGTTGAGCACGCCGAGGGACAACCCGACGGTGGCGATGACGATCTCGAGGGCGCCCCTGGCGTTGAGCCCGACGCCGAGGGCCAGGCGCTCCTTGGCCGGCACGCGGGCCATCCACCCGCCGATCCAGGCGCCGAGGAGCTTGCCCACGCTGGCGATGGCCAGGACGGCGACGGCCCACACGAGCACGTCGGCCCGCCCCAGCAGCGCCAGGTCGACGCGCAGGCCGGCGGTGGCGAAGAAGAGGGGGGCGAAGACCGACGCCGTGGCCGCCTCGAGGTGGCCGAGGACCCGGGAGTCCTGGAACTTGGAGCGCCCGAGGACGAGGCCGGCTACGAAGGCGCCGAGCACCGCCTCCACGCCGAGCGCCTGGGTGACGGCGGCGCCGACGAACGACACCAGCAGGGTGACGCCCAGCGCCCCCTCGACGCCACCGCCCTTCTGGCGCACCCGGCGCAGCAGGCGGTCGACGACCGGCCCCCCGATCTTGAAGGCGGCGAGCAGGAAGGCGGCCATCCCGAGCACGGTGAAGGCGACCCGGCCCAGCTCCACCGCCCCCGAGCGGGCCATCGAGGCGATGGCCCCGAGGGCCAGCCACCCGACCACGTCGTTGCCCATCCCGGCGGCGAGGATGATCTGCCCGAAGTTGCGCCGCGTGAGGCCCAGCTCACTCAGGATCTTGGCGATCACCGGCAGCGACGAGATGCTCAGCGCGGTGGCCACGAACAGGGCGAACACGGTGCGCCCCTTGTCGGCCGGGGCGAACGAGGACGGCAGCAGGTACCCGGCGCCCAGGCCGAGGGCGAAGGGAACGGCGACGCTGGCGCCGGCCACGGCCACGGCGGCCCGGCCGAGCTTGCGGATCAGGGCCAGGTCGGTCTCGAACCCGGTGACGACGAGGAGCATGACGATGCCGATCCACCCGACCACGAGGAGCATGGCCGACTGGACCTCGTCCGGCGGGAACAGCCAGCGGGCCCCTTCCGGCCACACCTTGCCGAACACCGAGGGACCGAGGAGGAGCCCGGCCGCCAGCTGGCCGATCACGGCGGGCTGCCCCACTCGCTTCATGGCGGCACCGAGGAGGCGGGCGACGCCGACCAGCACCACGATCTGCACCCAGAACACGAGCAGGTGGTGCTCGCTGACAGGAACGATCTGCACGGGGGCGCCTCCTGGGGCGGCCGAGGACGACGGCCGGGTCGCGGTCGGCGCGCGTTCCTTCCCCCTCCGTCCGGTTGCAACCGTTTCGCGCTGGCCGGGCGCCGGGCGCCGGGCGCAGCTACAGGCGGGCCACCAGGGCGGCCATGAGGTCGCCGGCCTCGGTGGGGTTGACGGCCACGGTGGCGCCGGCGGCCCGCAGCGCCTCGATCTTGGCCGCCGCCGTGCCCCGTGAGCCCGAGACGATGGCGCCGGCGTGGCCCATGCGGCGCCCGGGCGGGGCGGTGAGGCCGGCCACGTAGGCCACCACCGGCTTGGTCATCTCGGCGGCGATGCACTCGGCCGCCTCCTCCTCGGCGGAGCCGCCGATCTCGCCGATGAGCATGACCGCCGTCGTCTCCGGGTCGGCCTCGAAGGCCCGCAGGCAGTCGATGAAGCTGGTGCCCGGCACCGGGTCGCCGCCGATGCCCACGCAGGTGGTGACCCCGACACCCGCCTGCTTCAGCTCGTAGAGCGCCTGGTAGGTGAGCGTCCCCGAGCGGCTGACGATGCCCACCGGGCCCCCGCCCAGGGCGATCTCGCCGGCCGTGATGCCGATGTTGCACCGGCCGGGCGTGATGACGCCGGGGCAGTTGGGCCCGAGCAGGCGCGTGCCGGGGTGGTCGCGCCGCAGCAGGTTGAACAGGTGGGCCTCGTCCTGGGCCGGCACGCCCTCGGTGATGACGACCACCAGCTCGATGCCCGCCTCGGCCGCCTCCACCACGGCGGCGTGCACGGCCGGGGCCGGCACGAAGACGCACGACACGGTGGCGGCGGTCTCCCGCCGGGCGTCGGCGACCGAGGCGAAGATGGGGATCCCCTCCACGTCGGTGCCCGCCTTCTTGGGGTTCGTGCCGGCCACGACCTGGGTGCCGTAGGCCCGGTTGCGCAGCCCGTAGAACCGGCCCTGGCTCCCGGTGAGGCCCTGAACCACCACGCGCGTGGTCTCGTCGACGAAGATGGCCATCGCCGCCGTGCCTACCCGGTGGCCCCGCCGGCCGGAGCGCCGGCGGCCAGCTCCACCGCCGTGCGGGCGGCGTCGAGCATGGTCGTCCTGCTCACCAGGCGGTCGGACTCGTGGGCGGCCAGGATGGCGCGGCCCTCGGCGGCGTTCGTGCCGTCGAGGCGCACGACGAGGGGCGAGGCCAGCCGCACCCGCCCCAGCGCCTCGACGATCCCGTTGGCCACCTCCTCGCCTCGGGTGATCCCGCCGAAGACGTTGACCAGGATGGCCCGCACCTTCTCGTCGGAGTTGATGACCTCCAGGGCGTCGGCCATCACGGCGGCGCTGGCCCCCCCGCCGATGTCGAGGAAGTTGGCCGGCGACCCGCCGGCCTGGTGGACCACGTCGAGCGTGCTCATGGCCAGTCCGGCACCGTTGGCGATGATGCCCACGGTGCCGTCGAGGCCCACGTACTGCAGCCCCTTCTCCCGGGCCCGGCGCTCGCGGTCGTCGAGCACCTGCACCCCCTCGAACTCCTCCCACTCGGGATGGCGGAACGCGGCGTTGTCGTCCAGCGTCACCTTGGCGTCGAGGGCGAGGACGGCCCCGGTGGCCGTCACCACGAGGGGGTTCACCTCGGCCAGGTCGGCATCCCCCTCCGCGAAGCAGCGGTACAGGCGCACCAGCACGTCGGCCACCCGGTCGCCCACGCCGTCGCCCAGGCCGGCGCGCTGCACCCAGTCGCGGCACGCGGCCGGGTCGAGGCCCACCACCGGGTCCACCTGCAGGCGGGCGATGGCGGCCGGTTCCTCGGCGGCGACCTGCTCGATGTCGACCCCGCCCCGGGCCGAGAGCATCCCGAGGTGGAGCTTGGCCGCCCGGTCGAGGGTGAACGAGGCGTAGTGCTCGGCGGCGATGTCGGTGGCCCGCTCCACCAGCACCCGCCGCACCACGTGGCCCTTGATCGACATCCCGAGGATGGCCGACGCCGCGGCGCGCGCCTCGTCGGGGCCGCCGACCAGGCGGATCCCGCCTGCCTTCCCACGCCCGCCCACCTGCACCTGGGCCTTCACGACGACCGGATAGCCGGCGCCGTCGGCCTGCGCCACCACGTCGTCGACCGTGTCGGCCACCGTGCCCGTGGACACCGGGATGCCGAAGCGGGAGAAGTAGCGCTTGCCCTGGTACTCGAACAGGTCCATCAGCCGCCGCCGAGGAGCGCGACGCGGTCAGGGGACGGCACGGCGGAATACTAGGCAGGTGCCCGCCGGCCGCCGCCCTCCGTCACCCGCCCGCCGCCGGGGCGTCGTGATCGGGACGGCGGTGTGCCTGGCGCTGTCCGCCGCCGTGCTGTGGTCGGTGGTGCGCTTCGCCGCCGAGAACCCCGACAAGGCCAACCTCGACAACCCCGTGTTCACGGTCGGGCGCGCCGAGCGGCTGGCCAGGGAGATCGACGAGCGGGGGCCGTCGCTGTTCCAGGACCCGCTGTCGCGGGGCCGGGGGCGCAACATCTACCTGCAGCACCTGGGTGACGACCACGACGACGGGTGGGTGGCCGTGGAGGCGAGGCTCCCCGACGATCCCGGCTGCACGGTGGCGTGGCGGCCGGCCCGTCAGGCCTTCGTGGACTGCCACGGCGACGAGCACCCCGCCAACGGGAGCGGTCTCACCACCTACCCGGCCAGCGTGACGGACGGGGTGGTGCGGGTGGACCTGCGGCGCCCGGAGCGCTCCTAGGAGCTCGGGTCGACGGGGATCACGGACGCCGCTCCCACGGTGCGGACGTCGGTGTCGATCAGGTGGGGCTGGGCGAAGGCCCGCTCCAGCTTGCGCTGGGCCGACACCTCGTCGGCCGCCTGCACCGAGATCCGCGCCTCGACGATGTACTCGAAGGCCTGCTTGTTGTTCGCCAGGATCCGCAACCGCCCCAGCATGTAGCGAGACAGCTTGTCGTCGTTGGACTTCAGCTGGCGGCGCAGGCCGGGAGCCGAGACCTCCAGGGCGTGCTTCCCACCCGGTGTGACCTCGTACACCCGGCGGGCCGGCCCGACGCCCGTGGTCTCCCACGTCGGCTGCACGAACCCGGCGCCCTCCAGCCACCGCAGCGCGCGGTAGACCCGGCCGGGGTTGCTGCGGTCGAACCCGAGCGGCTCGAGCCTCGTGAGCAGGTCGTAGCCGTGCCCCGGTCGCTCCTCCAGCAGCAGCAGCAGGCAGGCGCGGAGGAGTTTTCGTGGCGAGGCCAGATCGTCCTCGAACCGCCGCGTGGCCGCTTCGTCATGCACCACAAGCACTCGGGCCCCTTCCGGCCGCCGCGCAACCAGCGCGGCTTCGGCCTGCTCTCCTACTGCGGCGACTGTAAAACCTGTCCCCAAGGGCCGTGTCAAACGGAAAATGGGCAGCCCTAGGTGACGTCGAGGTCGGCCACGTCGTCGCGGCTGGCCAGCGGCGCGAGGAGCACCTCGAGCCTGCGCCCTTGGGGGCCCGCCACCTGCGCCCGGACCAGGCAGCCCTCGTCGCCCTCCCTGATGCGCAGCGAGGCGATGCGGAGGCCCTCGACCTGGCTGAGGGCGCTCACCACGCCGGAGGCGTCGGCCCCGGGCGCCAGGCGGACGACGATGGTGTCGCGGCCGGCGCCGATGCGCTGGATCAGCCACCGGCGGGGACCGCGCAGGCCGACGAGAGCGACCAGGAGGGCGAACGTCGTGACGAGGGTCGAGAAGTACACGCCGAGAGCGCACCCGAGCCCGATGGCCGCCGTGACCCACAGGCTGGCCGCCGTCGTGAGGCCCTTGACGGTGACGCCGTACTTGAGGATGGCGCCGCCGCCGAGGAAGCCCACCCCGGTGACGATGTTGGAGGCCACGCGGGTGGGGTCGACCTGATAGTTGGTGACCGACCGGGACGCCTCGAAGTCGGCGAAGCCGTACCCGCTCACGATCCCGAACAGGGCGGCGCCGAGGGCCACGGTCATGTGGGTGCGCAGACCGGCCGGCTGGTCCGACACCTCGCGTTCCAGCCCGATGATGCCGCCCAGCACGGCGGCGAGAAGGAGGCGTCCGCCCAGCTCGAGGTTCCCGGGGAACGGCATCACGCCCCCGCCGGCGCCGTCA
>JALYMX010000450.1 GCA_030773495.1 Actinomycetota bacterium
GGTACCGCCTGGACGGGGCGGCGGCCAGCCCGGAGGGCGCGGCGTGACCAGGCCGGCGGTGGCCGTGGTGCAGCTGCGCATCGACGCCGAGGACGCGGCCAGCGCGCTAGCCCGGCTGGCCCACGCCGCCGGGGCCGCCGGCGTGACGATCGAGCGCATCGCCGTGGAGACCGTGGAGACACGCGACGACGCCGCCCCATCGGAGGCGGCGTCGTCGGGCGACTACGACAGCGGCGGCTGGTGAGCGAGCGCCGCACGCTGCCCCCAGCACCGGTCTGGAGTACACAGCGGGGGTTTTCGGCCGGCTATGTACTCCGGTGGGCGGGAGCTAGGAGGAGGCGCCCTCGGGGGTGAGCTCGGCGAGGCGCTTGTCGATGGCCTGCCGCAGGTTGTGCAGCTCGGCGATCTCCTCCTCGCGGGTCCTCACCGCTTCCGCACAGCAGGCGCACCCGCACCCGCACTGCTCCTCGGCGGACGTGAGCGACGTCATCGAGCTGCAACCACACGAACACGTGTTGGCCATTGGGTACTCCTCCTGGTCGTGGTCGTGGCCCGCTCCGGGCGGGAAAGACGGTTTTTCCACCACGTCAGGCAGGGTAAAACGTGGCCCTTGGGGCCGGGTCAAGCGGTGGCCAGCACCTCGCGGACGGCCTGGCGGGCCTCGTCCACGCCCATCCGGGCCAGCTCGGGGAGCGGGCGGTCGAGGGCGGTGACCAGCTCGTCGGCCAGGTAGTACCCGACCCGCCAGCGCCCCTCGACCAGGCCGCCGCCGAAGAACGTCTCGGCGGCGTCCGGGGCGTCGAGCTCGTCGCGGAAGCGGGCCAGCAACTCCCCCCGCCGCTCCTGGCACCACGGCAGCCAGTCCTCGAAGCCCTCGTGGCCGTACCAGAAGTAGTCCTGCTCGGGGCGGCCGGGCACGACGGCGCGCGACACCCGGGTGGCCAGCCCCTCGGAGAAGGCCATCCAGGCGGCGTCGTCCTCGGGCGGGCGCTCCGCCAGCGAGATGTGGTGCCAGGCGTGGGTGTCCTCGTGGGCCACCAGCACCCGCGCCCCCTCCTCGGAGCGGTACCACTCGAGGCAGTGGAACACGGCCACGTCGTCACCGAGGCGGCCCACGAGGACGTTGATGGAGTACGCGCCGACCATGAGCACGTGCACCGGCTCGGGGGAGGCGGGCGCCTTGAGGGCGTCGCGCACGGCCGGCTCGAGTTCGCCCAGCAGCCGGCGCACCACCGGGGCGCCCTCCTTCACCCGCTCCCGGATCAGGGCCAGCTCCCGCACCACCGCCGACTGGCCCTCCTGCTGCGCCTGCTGCGCGTAGAAGGCCTCGAAGACCTCGGGATGGGCCGCTTCGTAGGTCTCGCGCAGGCGCTGGCCGCGGATCACCGGGCTGTCCAGGAAGGCCCGCCGGGCGAAGTCCTCGAAGGCAGGCGTGGTGTCGATCACTCGGGGCACCGACCGATCTTGGGCCGGCACGGCCGCCGCCGCAAACGATCGGCGTAGCGTCGCCGCCGTGGGAGTGCGCGACCGACTCGGCGTCGTCGGCCTGCCGGCGCCGCTGGCCGAGCTGGCCGGCCGGCGGTGGGACGCCGTGGTGGTCGGCGGCGGGCACAACGGGCTCACGGCCGCCGCCTACCTGGCCGGCGCCGGGCAGTCGGTGCTGGTGCTCGAGCGCAGCGAGCGACTGGGCGGGGCGTGCACCCTGGAACAGCCCTTCCCCGATCCCGCCTGGCTGGTCAGCCCCTGCGCCTACCTGGTCGGCCTGCTGCACCCCCTCGTCATCGAGGAGCTGGACCTGCGCCGGCACGGCTACCGCGTGCACCCCGCCGACCCCCACCTGTGGTGCCCCTTCGAGGACGGGACGGCCCTCACCGTGTGGAACGACCGCCGGCCCACGGCCGCCTCGGTGGCCGCCCTGGCGCCGGGCGACGTGGAGGGGTTCTTCGCCTACGAGGACCTGTTCGCCCGCATCCGCCGGGCCCTGCGGGCCCCGGGGAGCGACACCTGGCTGGGCGCCGCCCCTGATCGCCAGCGCATCGCCGACCTGCTGGGCCACGACCGGGAGGCCCTCGAGGTGGTGTTCGAGGCGTCGATCGCCGACGTGGTGGAGCACCACGTGCACGACGAGCGGCTGCGCACGGCGCTGCACGGCCAGGGCGTCATCGGCAGCACGGCCGGCCCGCGCGATCCCGGGACGGCGGCCATCCACCTCCTCCACAGCATGGGCACCCTCGAGGGGGAACCGGGGGTGTGGGGCTACGTGGAGGGCGGCATGGGGCAGGTCTCGTTCGCCCTGGCCGAGGCGGCGCTGAAGGCGGGGGCGGTGGTGGCCTCGGGCGTGGCCGTCGGTGCCGTCGTTCCCGGCGAGGGGGTGCGCCTCGAGGGCGGGGAGCTGGTGCGGGCGGGGGCGGTGGTGTCCAACGCCGACCCCAAGCGCACCCTCGCCCTGTGCGAGGGGGAGGTCCCCGAGGCGTGGCGGCAGCGGGTGCAGGCATGGAGGAGCGAGGGGGCGGTCGTGAAGGTGAACTGCGCGCTCTCCCGCCTGCCGCGGTTCCCGGCGGCGCGCCCCGGCGAGCAGCCCCACCGGGCCATGGTGACGGTGAGCGGCGGGATCGACGCCACCCAGGCGGCCAGCGAGGCCAGCCGCAGAGGCGACCCCGCCCCCGACTGGTGCGAGCTGTACTTCCACACCGCCTACGACCCGAGCGTGGCGCCGCCCGGCCGGCACACCATGAGCGTGTTCGCCCAGTACGCGCCCTACCGCCTGGCCGAAGGCGACTGGGACGCCCGGCGCGACGAGATCGGCGACCGCGTCCTCGCGTCGGTGGCGCGGGTGGCACCCGACGTGGCCGGCCTCGTGGAGCACCGCCAGGTGCTCGGCCCGCCCGACATCGAGGCGAGGGTGGGGCTGACCGGCGGCCACATCTTCCAGGGCGAGTGCCTGCCCGACCAGATGTGGGACCGGCGCTTCCCGCCTCGCACCGCGATTCCCGGGCTGTACCTGTGCGGGGCGGCCACCCACCCGGGCGGCAGCGTCATCGCCGCCAACGGGCGCAACGCGGCGATGGCCGTGCTGGAGGACCTGGGCGTCCGCCGGCTGGGGTGAGCCGCTGTTGTCAGCCCCCGTCGGTCTCGGCGTCGAGCTCCAGGGCCAGCGAGTTGATGCAGTAGCGCGTGCCGGTGGGGGCGGGGCCGTCGTCGAACACGTGGCCCAGGTGCGACCCGCAGCGCCGGCAGGTCACCTCGGTGCGCACCATCCCGTGGCTGGCGTCGGGCACCAGCTCGACGGCGGCGGCCACCGCCGGCTCGGTGAAGCTGGGCCAGCCGGTGCCCGAGTCGAACTTGGCGTCGGCGCGGAACAGCTCGGCCCCGCAGGCGGCGCACCGGTAGGTGCCGTCCTCCTTGGCGTGCACGTACTTCCCGGTGAACGGGCGCTCCGTGCCCTTGCGCCGCAGCACCTGGTACTGCTCCGGCGTCAGCCGCTCGCGCCACTGCTCGTCGCTCATGGTGATCTCGTGGCTCATGTGGACCTCCTCCCGCCCAGCCTAGGGAGGGAACAGCGCGGAGGGCGTTCAGGCCACGAGCCGGCGCTGGCGGGTGCCGGCGCGGCGGACGCGACGGGCGCGCTCGGGGCGGTAGCGCATCGAGCGGTCGCGCCCCGCCCGCTTGGCCCGGTACAGGGCGGGGT
>JALYMX010000451.1 GCA_030773495.1 Actinomycetota bacterium
GGCGCCGGCCGGGCCGGCAGCTCGAGGCCGGCCAGCACGGCGGCCGACACGACGAACGAGGCGGCGTTGACGACGAAGGCCACCTCCGGCCCCACCCCGGCGACCAGCGCGCCCGCCGCCGGCGCCAGCGCCACCTGTGACACCACGGCGGCCGACCACAGCCCGGCGTTGGCGCCCACCAGCTCGTCGGGCTCGACCAGCGCCGGCACCACGCTGGCCGCCGCCGGGGAGAAGAACACGGTGAGGGCCGACAGCCCGAAGGCGGCCACGTAGATCACGGGCAGGCTGTGACCGAACGCGGCCAAAGCCAGGGCGATGGCGGCCCGCCCCAGGTCGGCCGCCACCATGACCCGCCGGCGGGGCAGGCGGTCGACGACGGCGCCGGCGAGAAAGCCGAACAGCAGCACCGGCGCGATCTCGAACGCCACCGTCACCCCGACCTTCAACCCCGACCCGGTGAGGCGGTAGACCAGGACGACGAGGGCGATCGAGCTGAAGGTGTCGCCCCAGCGCGACACCGTGGCCGCGACGAACAGGCGCCGGAACCCTCGCCGGCGCAACGCCCGCCGCAGCGGCGAGGCCCCCGGGCCGGGGCCGGGCGGGCCCCGCCTGCCTACTGCACCTCGCGCAGCGTCCCCTTCTCCACCTCGTACACGAAGCCGCGCACGCTGTCCTTGTGGGGGACGAACGGGCTGGCCTTGATCCGGGCGATGGACTGGCGCACGTCCTCGTCGAGCTCGGAGAACGCCTCGAGGGCGAACGGCGGGCGGATGCCCACGTCGGCCTGGATCTGGTCCTTCACCTCGTCGTCGCGGAAGGTGAGCATGCCGCAGTCGGTGTGGTGGATCAGGACGATCTCGCGCGTGCCCAACAGGCGCTGGGAGATGGTGAGGGAGCGAACCACGTCGCTGGTGATCACGCCGCCGGCGTTGCGGATCACGTGGGCGTCGCCCTCCTGCAGCCCGAGCAGGCCGTAGGGGTTGAGCCGGGCGTCCATGCAGGCGACGACGGCACGTGCTTGGCCGGTGGCATCGGCAGGTCTCCCCTGGAGAACGACGAGGCGTAGGCCTCGGTGTTCCGGAGCAGCTCGTCGGTGACGCTCATGGTGGCCTTCCTTCGGCGCGGGGCGGGTAGGAGCGAAAAACCTACCTCACGGGTCGAGAATGGCGAGAGCCGCCCACCGGCGTGAGGCTGACCTCCATGACCACCGCAGCCGATCGCTGGGGCCAGGCGCTCGGCGCCTGGGCCATCCCCCAGGACATCCTCGACCGGGCCCCGCAATCGCCGTGGCACTTCCCACCAGCGCTCTTCGCCCGGGCCGCCGAGCGGGCCCTTGGCGAGGAGGAGGCGACCCCCTCCCGCCGCCGGGCGACGGAGGCCCTCCCCAACGGGGGCACCGTGCTCGATGTGGGCGTCGGGGTGGGGGCGGCGAGCCTCCCACTGGCGCCGCCGGCGTCGAGGGTGATCGGCGTGGACCCCAGCGCGGGCATGCTGGCGGCCTTCGCCGAGGAGGCCGAGCGGCGCGGCGTGCGCCACGTGGAGGTCTCGGGGACCTGGCCCGACGTCGCCGACCGCGTCGACGTGGCCGACGTCGTGGTGTGCCACCACGTGCTCTACAACGTCGCCGACCTGGTGCCCTTCGCCGCCGCCCTCACCCACCACGCCCGGATCCGGGTGGTCGTCGAGGTGACGGCGCGGCACCCGCAGACGAACCTCAATCCCCTCTGGAAGGCACTGCACGGGATCGACCGGCCCTCGTCGCCCACCGCCCACGATGCCCGCGCCGTGCTGGTCGAGATGGGGCTCGACGTGGGCGTCGAGGAGCTCGAGCGGGGCCTGCACCGGGACCACGCCGACCACCGGGAGATGGTCGCCTTCACGCGGCGGCGGCTGTGCGTGGGGCCCGAGCGCGATGGCGAGATCGAGGCGCTCCTCGGGCCGGCGTCGGCGCAGCCGCCCCGTCGGCTGGTCACGCTGTGGTGGCACGGCGACGCGCCGGCCGAGGCGACGAGCACGATGCCGTCGTGACCCGCACTCGGGCTCGAGGATGCTCCGCGCAGGGTCCCCTCGACGCCGACGCCACCATCTCCCGCGAGCTGCCGGCGTCGCCCGCCTGCTGTTGAAGGACCCTTCCAGCGTGCTCGTCGGCCAAGCCACGGCTCATCGACTCGGAGTCGGAGCTGCTCATCCAGCAGGCCCTGGCCGGCGCGTCGCGCGTGATGATCAACCCACCGGCTCTCCACCGCCGTCGCCGCGCTGTCGCGGCTCCAGCTCGCCGACCCTGCGCCGCCGCTCAGTCCTTGAGCTCGGGCACCCCCATGGCCCGGCTGGCGGCCACCCACGCCTCCGACCCCGGCCACACCACGATGTCACGCCCGTCGGCGACGGCCGGGTCGAGGGTGAGCACGATGACCTCGCCCTCTGGTCCCTCGCGCCACATGTCGGGCGGGAACGGCATCACGCCCGTCCAGTAGCTGTGGACCTTCGACCAGGGGACCTCGAAGGTGATGCCCTTGCCCCGCACCCGCCCCCGACGGCCCCGCACGACGTCTTCGAACATCACGATCCTGCGCTCGGTGGCCGTGGTGTAGCGCGGCGCGGACACCTCGCTCAGGAGGATGCCCTGGAGGAACCCCTTGCCGCAGGCGCCCTCCAGCTCCCGCTCGCCGGCAGCGAGCCAGCCCACGACGAGGTCCCCCCGCTCGCCCGACGCCGAACTAGGGCCGGCGGGCGGTGCGCGGGGCGGCCTTGGCCGCCGACGACTTCTTGGCGCCGGCCGTGGTCTTCGACGCCGGCGCCGCCTTGCCCGTGGCCGCGGTGGCCCGGGGCGCCCGCGGCGCCGCCGC
>JALYMX010000452.1 GCA_030773495.1 Actinomycetota bacterium
CCGAGTACATAGGGCCCGGAATCCGGGCCCTATGTACTCGGGAACGGGCGAACTCAGGACTGGCGGTCCAGCCAGCCGAGCAGGACGGCGACGGCGCGGGGGTCGTGGCGGAGCCGGCCGCCGGCGCCGGTGAGCACCCGCAGCTCCACCCGCCCGTCGGCGGCGTCGGCCAGGGCCCGAGCGTCCATGGGCGAGACGACGTCGTCGTTGCTGCCGTGGACGAGCAGCACCGACCGGGGCGGCACCTTGCCGATGAGGGCGAGCGGGCGGATCTCGTGCAACTCGCGGGCCCACGCCTCCAACGACGGCGGGAAGGACGTGTCCTGCACCAGGCCGGCGGCCCGGCAGGCGGCGAGGAAACGCCGGGGGTCGGAGGACCAGGCGTCGAAGTCGGCCGGCGCCGAGAAGGCGGCCACGCCGCCCACGCGCTCGTCCTCGGCGGCGGCGCACAGGGCCAGCGACCCGCCCGTGCTGAACCCGGCCAGCCACACCCGGTCCACGTCCGTGACCTCCAGCAGGTGGTCGACGGCGCAGCGCAGGTCGTCGACCCATCCGCCCAGTGAGAAGTCGCCCTCCGACTCGCCCGTCCCCCGGAAGTTGAAGGTGAGCACCACCCAGCCGGCGTCGGCCGCCACCCGGTCGGCCAGCTGAGGGTAGGTCCTCCCCGCCGTCGCCCTCCCCCCGGGGCCGGACGGGAAGCCGTGGCAGACGACCAGCCCGTGACGCACGATGCCCGGGCCGCCGGACGTGGCGGCCGGACGGGCGAGGTAGCCGGCCAGGCGCACCCCGGCGCAGTCGATCGTGGTCCTCACGCCGGCCACCGTACGCCCGACCGTCCGGTGGCGGCGGTCATACCCGGGCGGGGGCGCGAACGAGGGGGCGCCGGAGCGCCCCCTCGTCGAGAACATGCTGGAAAGGGCTCGAGGAGCAGACGACGTCGGATGGGACCAGGGTCCGACCGGCGCCTCGAGCGGTGCCTGGCTTGGATTCGCCGGGTGGTCCAGACTGCCGCCTCAGCGGCCAGCCACCTCCAGGGTCCCAAAACGTTGACTATGCAGTTGGACCACCTCCTTTCTCTGGTGCATCCATGAAAGCACACCTGCGGGCGCTGTGTGGCGCTTCACGCCGCTGGCGGCCGGTCCTCGGGCGGCGCCTCGGGCCCGATGGCGCCGATGGCCTCCAGATAGGTCATCTGGGCGTCGAGCACGGCGTGCACCTGGGCCGGCGTGTACGGGGATCCGACGGCCTGGGCGCGGGTGAGCACGTAGTCCACCGTCTCCGCCCCTCCCACCACGACCGGGCCGTCCCCGTGCGCCGAGTTGCCGTTGCCCGACACCCCCTTCAGGCGGAAGTACTCGAGGTTCCAGTCGATGATGCGGCGGACGTCGTCGTGGCTCAGCACGGCGCTGACCTCGAAGGGAAGATTCTCGGCCACCCACTCCACCGCCTCGTCCAGGTCGAAGGTGGGCTGCGGGGGCACGGCGTCGAGGCGGCGGGCCTCCCGTCCGATGACCACGGCGGCGATGGCGAACACCAGGGCGACCACGATGAACCCGTAGACCACGATCACCGCCGCGGAGGGTAGCGCGGCCCCCCGGGCGGGACCGACGGCCGAGCGACGCACCCCGTGCACTAGAAACGAGGCGATGCTCCAGCACCGGGACGATCAGGCGGAGGTGCACAAGGTGGTCGTCGGGCCGCTGCGCACCAACGTCTACGTCCTGCGCTGCACCCACACGGGGCGGGCCGTGCTGATCGACGCCGCCGACGAGCCGGAGGCGCTGCTGGGGCTGGCCCATCGCCTGGGCGTGGAACGGGTCCTCGAGACCCACGGGCACCACGACCACATCCGCGCCGTTCCCGCCATGCGGGCCGCCGGCTACCCGGTCGGCGTCGCCGCCGCCGACGCCCCCATGGTCCCCGGCCACGACTTCGAGGTCGCCGACGGCGAGGTGCTCGAGGTGGGCCACCTGCGGCTGCGGGCGCTGGCCACACCCGGTCACACCCCGGGCTCCACCTCGTACCTGGTCGAGGGCTCGCCCCTGCTGTTCAGCGGGGACACGCTGTTCCCCGGCGGACCCGGCGCCACCCGGTCGCCCGAGGCCTTCGCCGCCATCGTCGACTCCATCGACCGCCTCTTCGCCGAGCTCGGCGACGCCACCACCGTGCTGCCCGGCCACGGCGAGCCCACCGCCATCGGCACCGAGCGCCCGCACCTGCCCGAGTGGGTGGAGCGGGGCTGGTAGGGGTGGACGCCCTCGAGGCCATCCTCTCGCGCCGCTCCACCGGGCGGCTGGTGGAGCCGGCGCCGGCCGGCGACGACCTGCGCCGGATCCTGGAGGC
>JALYMX010000453.1 GCA_030773495.1 Actinomycetota bacterium
TGGCGCTCGTCGAGGGTGGCGACGTCGCCCTCGATGTCGGTGATGGGAGCGACCAGCTCCATGCGTGAGGGAGGGGCGCCCGGCGCGGCGTGGGCCCGCACGGCGTCGGGGAACAGGCGCAGCACGCTCTGCACGACCTGCTGGTGCTGATGGGCCAGGAAGCACCGCGCCTCGTCGGCCACGGTGGCGAGGCGGTCCTCCACGGCGGCGACATCGTGCTCGTCGCACTCCGAGCGCCGGATGCGGTCGAGCAGGTCGGCCAGCGCCAGGCCATCGTGCTTGCACGGCGTGCACTGGCCGCACGACTCGACGGCCAGGAACCGCGACACGCCGTGGGCCACGGCGGCGGGATCGACCGTGTCGTCGTACACGATGAAGCCGGCGGCGCCGAGGCCGCTGCCGATCTCCTGCATGGCCTCGTAGCTCGCCGGCGTGTCGAGCAGCGACCCGGGCACGAGCGCGTTGGCCACGCCGGACATGACGGCGATGACCCGCCTCCCGGCCAGCGGCCCGCCGCCCAGCACGTCGATCACCTCGGCGAGCGGCGTCCCCATGGCGAACTCGCCCACGCCGTGGCGCCGGGTTCGCCCGGTGACGGTGCACACGATCGTCCCCGGTGAGGCGTCGCTGCCCAGCGAACGGAACCAGTCCGGCCCCTCGGCCAGGATGCCGGCCACGTTGGCCATCGTCTCCACGTTGTTCACCAGCGTGGGCGGCGCCACCGTGGCGTCCTCGGGGCCGGCCAGCTGCATGGGTGCCGCCGAGCGGGTCGGCTCCTGGGGGCTCACCTCGTCCACGCCCCGGCGGAACGGCGGCGTGAGGCGCGGGAACGGCCCTCGGCCGTCGATGACCTCGAGCAGCGCCGTCTCCTCGCCGTAGAGGTACTCGCTCGGCCCCTCCACGATGCCGACGTGCACGCCGTCCGCCCAGCCGGCGGCGACCACCTCGTCGATGGCGGTCCCCACCCGCTCCCGCTCCCGGGAGAACGACGCCTTCATGGCAACCACGACCCGGTCGGCACCGACGGTGGTGGCGGCGACCAGCGCGCCCTCGAGCACACGGTAGGGGTTGCGCCGCAGGATCAGCCGGTCCTTGAACGAGCCCGGCTCGCCCTCGGCGGCGTTGACGACGACGGTGGCGGGCAGGTCGGGCGAGGCGTTCTCGAGCACGGTGCGCCACTTGCGGCCGGTGGGGAAACCGGCGCCGCCCCTGCCCCGCAGACCCGACGCCTCCATGTCCTCGACCACCGCCGCCGGCCCGAGCCGGGCCGCCGCCTCCCGGCCCCGGCCTCCGCCGCCCCGGAGGTACGCGTCGAGCGTGGTCACCGGTTCGGGGTCGAGGGTGCGCCGTTCCATCGTGCGTCGGACACTACAAGCGCCGCTGCCCGGCGCCGGCGGGCGAGGCGCCCAGCTCAGGCCGTGCGGGCCGATCGGTGCAGCCCCAGGGTGGCGTGGACGGCGGGGGCGTAACGGACGATGGGGTCGCCCTCGGGGGCGGGCAGCCGGCAGGCGCGCGTCAGGGACTCGTCCAGCGCCAGGAGCTCGGCGTGGTGCAGCGGCCACAGCTCGTGCTCGACGGGGGTGTACCGCAGGCGGCCGCCGACGACGCTGTAGGCGCCCCACCGGGCGCTGAGGGAGTGCTCGAGCGGGGTCAGCTCCTCGGCAGACAGCGGGGCGCCGTGGCGCACGCGCACCCGCGTCGCCACACCCCGCTCGCGCACTCGGCGGCTGGTGTGCTCGACGGTGTCGCCGTCCACCGCCGTGCGCGCCGTGGCCGGGTTGTACGGCACGCCGGCGAAGGCCCGGCCGCCGAGCACGATGAGGGGATTGGGCGCCTCGAGGGCCAGGAACCACAGCGCCGGGCGGTCGCCGGGAGCAGTGACGTAGGTGCGCAGGTTCACCTCGGTGAACGTGGCGCCGAACGGGAGCGGCGGCAGCCCCGGGAGCCGGCTCTGCTCGGCGCGGAACAGCACCAGGCTCACCCACGCCGTCCCGTCGTCGACGTCGACGTGGAGCGGGTGGGGGACCAGGGGGCGCAGCGCCTCGGGCGGGTAGCGCCAGTGGACGAAGGCGGTGTGGGCCCACGTCTGGTGCAGGACGGGGCAGGCCACGGGCTCGGGGACCGGCACGGCGCCGGCGCCGTCGGCCTCGTTCGCCTCGGTCTCCGCCTCGCTCACGCGGGGCGAGGTACCCCCGCGCCGGCGGGACGAAACTGCGCCCGCGCCGCCGCCACCTTCGCCTCGAGGCGGGCCAGGCCGAGCTCGGCCGCCGTGGCCGCCGCC
>JALYMX010000454.1 GCA_030773495.1 Actinomycetota bacterium
CCAGTGCGCCGACGACGACCCGGGACCGGCTGCGGGCGGCCGCCCGGGCCGTTGCCCCGACCGGTTTGGGCCGGGAGCCGCCGGGTGGCGACAGGTGGGAGCGGTCGAGGGTATTGGTTGGTGGCATCGGTCCTCCTACCGGTTCAGGGCCTGGATCTCGGCCACGCGCACCGGGATCTCGGTGGTTCGGGTGACGGTGCCGAGCGCACCACCGCCGGGCGCGCCGGTGGCCGTCCAGCTGAGCCGCCAGGTGACCGTGGCGGCGACGGTGAAGGTGCCGCCGGGGGCGGCGGCCGAGCTGCGCCGGAACGTGTAGGCGCATCCCGGCTGCTGCCGGCCGGGCTGGTAGGGCGTGCCCGGGCCGGAGCAGGCCACGGTGTCGCCGTTGCCCATCGACCACACGACCGACTCGGGAACGGCCGTCGCCGTCGCCGTGACCGCACCGGCCGTCGCCGAGGCGGAAACCGGCCGCCACTGGGTCGTGTCGATCCACAGCCAGGTCGGCACGTTGACCACCTGGTCGCTGCCGACCGGCGGGCTGAGCCGGATGTCTGGCAGCGGGATAGGCGCCCGGTCAGCGGCGTCCTCCGCCACCGACCTCGGATCGGCAGGTGGCCGAGCCCGAACCCATATGACGGTGGCCAACTCAGCGCCGGTCTCGCTCCTGCAGATCTTGCGGTACCACGCGCCGGGACCCTCGCCCCGTTCCGAACCCCAGCCTTTGACTGCGAACCTGTCGGCCGTGGCGCTGGCCTCGGCGTCGAGCAGCTGGTAGGTGCACGTCACCTTCGAGACCCGGCGACGTTCTGCGCCCGCCTGCCCGCGCTCGGCACCGCCGTCGGTCGCCGCGGTGCTTACGCCGTCCCCCTCGTTGAACGCATCGGCCGTGCCGTCGGCATGGGCAGTAGGAGCCGGGAGCAGCACGGCGGCGGTCGTGGCAAGGAGCAAGGCCGTCATGCGGCGGTACATCCGTCGCCTTCCTTCTTGAGGTCGCTGACCTTCCAGACGCCGCCGTCGCGAACGAGCGACGCCGTCACCAGGTGGCGCGTGCCGCTGGGGGTGTCCTTTCGGGTGCCGGTGGCGGCGTCGTAGACGCCCGAGCTGTCGAGGTAGCAGTCGCGCACCGCGGCGTTGTCGCCGGTGACCGACACGACCCGCGGGGCGAGGTCGAGTGTGCCCCGGATCACCTCGCCTCCCGCCTTACGGGCGAGGAAGGCCCTCTGCAGCGTCTCCAGTTGCTTGCCGGTGGCGTGCTCGGCAAGGCCGGGGTGCTCGGGATCCATCGGGTCGGCGGCGGCGAGGTAGGCGTCCCAGAAAGCCCGGTAGGCGGCGAGCACCTCGGCATCGCCGGCGGTCAGCGTCGACGTGGTGGAACTCCCAGTCATTGCGCTGGTGGAGCTGGTGCCCGTCGACGGACCGTCGTCGTCCGGGGAGCAGGCGGCGCCGGCGAGCGCGAGCGCGGCAGCAGCGACGGCGAGCACGCGGACTCCACGTACACGCCAGGGGGTGAAAGCGCGACGCGATCCTTCGTGGATGTCGGCCACGCCGCGGCAGTGCGGTTGGGCCCCGATCGCTCCTGGGTCGGCCTGCATGGCGGGTCACCGCCTCTCAGCTTCGAAGGGAGTGAACCGGACAAACATGGCTTTCCCGCAATAGGAAAGCAAGCATCCCCGATTCGATGAACGGCGGGACGCTGTCCGAGTCAGCGTCCGAACTCCGACCTCGCTGAGAGGCTCGACGCCTGCACCGGCCGAATGGTCCTTCCGGCGTGACCGCCCCGTAGCGGCCGTCCGGTACGACGGATCCGACCGACCGCGTCGATGGTACCCATCCGGACGTCCTCGTCAAGTCGTTGCCGGCCTGCCTCGGGTGTGCGGAGCGGATCAGCCCGCCGATCGGCGTCCGCTGATGTGAGCGCTGAGGGTCAGGCCGGACGATCGCCCTCCACGGCCGACACGACTCTGGAGGTGCTTTTCGATGGAAGACCTGTTCGCTGCGCTCGACGAGGACTGGCTGCGATGGTTCGCCTCGCCGGCGGCGCCGGCCGCCTTCGCCCGGTGGGCGGCGGTCGAACCCGACGTCGCGTCGACTGCCGGGATGTCGGAACTGGTCCAGCTGTTCGACCGCCCAGGTGGGGGCACGCACCAGGCCCGGGACGCCGTGCTGCTCGGCCTCCTCCGCCTCGCCCGCCACGATGGAGACGCCCACCGCACGGTGCTCCGGATCCTCAGGGCCGGGTTGGTGAATCACGCCACTCGAGCCCGGCCGTGGTGGGGGTGGGACGAGGCTGCGAGCGCCGCCGTGGCCGCCGCTGTCGAGCAGGTCCGGCACTACCCGATGCGGCGAACGGGCCGGGTGGCTGCCAATCTCCTCGGCGACGTGTGGCACGCGATGTGGCTTGTACGCCAGGCCGAGCGCCGGCACGAGGCGCTCGGCGCCGGCACCACCGTCGACGAGCTGGGCGACGTCGCGGACCGCTCGGAGCCGCCCGCCGCCCAGCAGGTGCTCGCCCTCGTCGGTGAGGCGCTCGACCGCGGCCGCATCAGCCGACGCGACGCACGACTGGTCACGCTGCACCGGGTGTTCGGCTACACCAACCCCGAGGTGGCGACCATGGAGGGCTGCCGGCCGTGCACGGTCCGGAAGCGACGGGCGGCAGCCGAGGCGGCGATACTCGACTTGGCGGTGGCGTGATGGCGACTGACGCGATGTCGACCATCGCCGGCGCCGGACGCTGGCTGTCGATCAAGGACATCGCCGAGGACCTCGGCGTGTCCAGACACACGGTCTACAAGTGGTCGGCCCGTGGACAGCCCGACTTCCCACGCTCGGTCCGGCTCGCCAACGGCGACCTCCGCGTCCGTCGCGACTGGTACGAGGCCTGGCTCGCGGCGCTTGGTTCATAGCCCGACTCTTCGTGGCGGCGTGTCAGGCTAAGAACGAGCGTCGCCGGCTTCATTCCTACGTCGCCCGTCCTCTTCACATTCCGCAGCCGTGCGTCCGCCGTCATCGCGTCCTCACGGAAGCGATGAGGCGCCTGACCCCTTCGGCCTCCCTGCCCGGCGCGACGCCCTGGTAGACGTCGAGGAACACGGACAGGCTCTTGTGCCCGGACCAGCGCTGGCACACCGTCGCGTCGACGCCGGACCGCAGCCACCACGAGCAGGCGGCGTGGCGAAGGTCGTGGCGGCGGAGTCGGGACAGCTTTGGTTGGCGCGGATCGTCGGGGGCGAGGTCGGGCCGCGGCGGGAACAGTTCTGACCGGGTGGGCTCCCACACCTGCCTGCTAAACGTGGAGAGGTCAAAGGGCCGGCCACCTCGGTGGAATACGAGTCCGCCGGGGCCGGGGCCCACCATCTCGTGATGTTGACGCAGACGCGTCACGAGGAGCGGGTGGATCGGTACCCGCCGGCTCTCGGCCAGGTCACGGTCCTTGAGCGGGCCCCACTCAGGGTCCTCCTCGGGGTCCAGCCAGCGGGGAGCGACGAGTCGGCGGCTGCGGCGGACGACGAGCCAGCCGGCCTCACCGTCGTGGGGCAGCTCGACGTCGTCCCAGACCAGCCCGACCGCTTCGCTGGGCCGCAGGCCGCACAGCGCCATGACCAGCACATAGCAGCGCACGACCTCGCCCCAACTGCCGACGGTGACGCACCGCTCGGCCAGATCGAGCGCCTGGTCGACGCTGAGCACGATGTCCTTGTCGACGGCGAGGCGGGAGGCACCCGAGTCGGCGCGCGCCGGCCGGCCCTTCACCTTGCGCGGCGGTTTCACCGTTAGCCACGGATTCCGGGTGACCGGGATGTCGTCGCGCGCCACGGCCCACGCCCAACAGGCCCGAACCGGTTGCGAGTAGCGAATGATCGTCGTCCTCGACACCTTCTTGCCGTTGCGCTGGTTCACCTCGAAGCGTGCGAGGAACCGCTCGACGTCGGCCGTCGTCACATCGGCAAGCGGCGCCGAGTTCGCAATCAACCACGCCCGTCCGGCTGCCTGGGCTGCGGTGAGCGTGCCGGCGCCGTGATCCTCGGTGAAGCTGGCGTGCGCCAGGTAGTCCTCCACGGCGGCCAGATCCTGGCCTACCGGCTCCGCCCCCGGAGCGAGGAACCAGCGCCTGGCCCGATTGAGCGCCGTGGCGGCGAGGACCTTTGTCTTCGGCTCCCACTCCGGGTGGGTTCGGTAGTAGGCCTCGGTGACCTCGAAAACGCTTGGCTCGTGCTCAGACGGGAGCTCGGCGTCAGGCGCGAGCCGCAGGAACTGCTTGGCCCGCATGTCGAAGCGCAGGCCGAGCGCGAAGCCCTCGTCCAACCGGCGCTTCCACGCCTCCGCCAACCCGGATCGCCTGAAGCGCTTGCTGAACTCGATGCCATCGGCCCGGCCTCGAACGTCCCACCTGGGGACAAGCCGTGTGCTGCGCCGCCCCGTCGAGCGGTCGATCACAACCTCTTCGGTCGTCGCCCTGTACACGGCGGAGCTGAAACGAAGCGGCACAAACGGCTCGCGGTACTGCCTCGGCACCGTGGCTCACCTCCTCGGTCGGCCCGCCAGCGTATCCATGCCGAAAAGTATGTGAAAAGTAGCCGGCGCTGAGCCGCTCAGCGGATGCCCGCAAGGCGGTGGGGGGAGCCCGGCGAGCCGGCTGGCACATGCGCTCAGCGGTCTGCGCTTGAGCTTCTGACCAGCGTTTTTGTGCTCGACGACACGGCTTAGGGGCGTCGCCTACACTGGTGCCCGGGAGAGGTGCGAGAGCGGCCGAATCGGACTCACTGCTAATGAGTTGACCTGGGAAACCGGGTCCGAGGGTTCAAATCCCTCCCTCTCCGCTCCGTGGCCCCGCCAGGCCGCGCCCGCGTGTCGCCGGCGAGGCGGCACAGGGCGCGTGCTAGCGTGGCCGTCCT
>JALYMX010000455.1 GCA_030773495.1 Actinomycetota bacterium
GTCGGGATCCGCGCCGTGGGCGGGGCGTCGTCGGGGGCGGCATGGGGCGGCGCCTCGGGGGCGGCGACGCGCCCCGGCTGGTCGTCGGCCTCGGCGTCGTCCGCCGGGCCCCACGACCACCGGCCTCTCGGCGTGTCCTGGTCCATGAGTCCCTCCGTGCTCGCGCGCGTGCTCGCCCGCCGTCTTCCATCCGCCAACGTAGGCTCCTCCGAACAGGTTCCCGGGAACCAATCGCCGCACGCCCGCCGTTGAGCGGGAACGGAGGTGCCATGGAAACCGAGTGGATGATGGACGGGAAGTGCCGATCGCTGCCCCCGTCCACGTTCTTCCCGAGCGATGGCGTGGGCGTCGAGGAGGCCCGGCGGATCTGCGCGACGTGCTCAGTCCAGGCGCCCTGCCTGGAGTACGCCCTGCGCAACCGGATCGACCACGGCGTGTGGGGCGGAGCGTCGGAGCGGGAGCGCCGGCGCATCGCCCGGCGGCGGCGGACGGAGCGGGCGGCCGGCGTCGCCGTCGTCAGCGAGCACCGCTGACGAGCTCCGCCAACGTCGTCAGCGACCGACGCTGACGAGCTCCGCCAACGTCGTCAGCGACCGCCGGTGACGAGCTCGGCGACCGTCCGGCACGTTCCCCGCAGCCGGGCCAGCACGCTGCCCCGCCCCGGTCGGGGCAGCGATCGGGCCGCGGCCAGCAACTCGGCGGCGGTGGCGTCGCCCACCAGCGTGTGCACCATCGGCCCCGACTCCCACGTGACCACCTCGCCGCCGGGCCACGTGTAGCGCACCCCCGTCGCCCGCCCCAGCCGCACCACCTCGCCGCCCCGGGGCAGGCTGTCGCGTGCGAGCTTGCCCCGCTCGGTGAACAGCGACAGGCCGTGGAGGCCGTCGGTGTAGAGCAGGTGCACCCCCCGCGCGTGCCGGTACGCGCCGACCTGGCGGAACGCACCGGCCAGCACGGCGGGCGCCCGGTAGGTCGACGGCAGCTCCTCGACGTCCACGGCGTCGCGCCCTCCCTGAGGCGGGCGGACCCCTTCGACGACGCCGGCCGGTGGGGCCGTGTCCAGCTTCAGGACGGTGACGACTCGCACCGGACGGCCGGTGGGGTCGAACTGCTCGCGACGCAGCACGAGGCCCGTGGCGGTGTCGACGGCCAGCCGCTCGCGCAGCTCCCCACGGTGGTGCAGGCTCACAAGGGTGGTCGCCCGGTCGGCGACGGGCGGGCCGGGGGCGCGCGCCACGTCGTACTTGCCGGCCAGGTCGCCCCCGATGCGGTCACCGCCGGCCGGCCCGAGCAGTGACCAGCCCCTGGTGTGGAGCACGGTGGCGGCGCCGGGGCGCGCCGGCAGGTCGGCCGGTCCCTCGATGCGCACCACGCCGTCCACGGCGATCACGTCGAGCACGGCGGAGTGCTGACCGGCGTGGTCGACCCACGCCACTTGCACGCGTGCCGAGAACGGGCCCCGCCCGTCCGGCTCGCCGCCACCCCCCGGCGCCGCTCCCGCCGAACCCCAAGGGCCGACGCTGGCCCCCCCGAGTGCCAACCCGGCGGCCACGGCGGCCACGGCGGCCACGCGCCAACGCCGGCGGCGGCGGATCACCGCCCGAACGAGACCGGGATGGCGGCGGGCGCCAGCTGGCTCGTGGGGTCGACGTTGACGGGCGAGGTGGAGTGCACCCGCACCAGGCTGGCCACCTCCGGCGTACCCCGTGGCGGCTGCTCCACGTTCGACAACAGCACGAGGGCGACCGCCGCCGCCGCGGCGGCGACCAGGCCGGCCAGCCGCCGGGGGCCGGCCGCCACCGTGGCGACCAGCGGGCGAAGCGGCTCGACGGGCTCGAGCCGGCGCACCAGGTCCCTCACCTGCGCGCTGGCCCGCACCTCGGCGGCGCACGTCGGGCACTGCTCCACATGGGCGACAACGGCCGACGCGGTGGTGGCGTCGAGCTCCCCGTCGGCGAAGGCGCTGGTCAGGTCGCCGAGATGGGGGGTCATCGGTGGACGAGCGCCTCTCGGAGCAGGGCGCGCCCGCGGTGGATGCGACTGCGCACCGTCCCGAGGGGCACGCCGAGCGATTCGGCGATCTCCTGGTAGGACTGGCCGGCGACGTCGCACAGCACCACGGCCACGCGGAACTCCTCGGGGAGGGCCGAGATGGCGGCCTGCACGTCGTCGGGGAGCACCTGGGCGGCCAGGACGGCGTCGGCCGCCGGCGCCGGCGGGACGACCCGGTCAGGGTCGCCGGAAAGAGCGTCGACCGGGCGGCGCCGGCGCCGACGCACCTCGTCGAGGAAGACGTTCGTCGTGATGCGGCTCAACCAGCCCTCCATCGACCCGGGTCGGTACGTCTCCAGTCCTCGTCGGACCCGCAGGAGCACCTCCTGGGCCAGGTCCTGCGCGTCGTCGTGGTTGCCGGTCAGCCGGAACGCGACGGTGTACAGGAAGCGGCCGTAGTTGCGGGCGATCTCCTCCCAAGAGGGGACCGACTGCTCCTCCGTGTCCGTCATCCGCAACGACGGGCACGTCGAGCGAGTTCCCGGCCGGCGCTACGCGCCGGACTTCCCGGTGTCGCCGCGCTCGTCGTCGCGGCCGCCCTCGCTCACGCCCTGCTTGAACTCCTTGGACGCCTGCCCGAGGGACCGGGCCAGCTTGGGGAGGCGGGTCGACCCGAACAGCAGCAGGACGACGACGAGGATGATGATGAGCTCCGGCGCTCCGAGGCTTCCCATGACGACTCCTAACCTGGTGGCGCGGCCGACGCCAGAAGCCCGAGGTCGGCGCCGTCCGTCGTCGCGAACGGTAGCGCCCCGAGGGCGACGACGAGCGTCGTCACGCCGGCTCCCGCCCACGACGCCAGCTGCTCGCCCACCTGCTCGACCGTCCCCACCAACCGGCCGGCGCGGAACTCCTCGAGGGTGGCGGCCGGCGGCGGGCCGGAGGCGATGCCCCGCGCCCGCTCCCACTTGCGGCGCAGGTCGGCCTCGTCCTCTCCCACGAGGGCCAGGCGGCGGACGCAGCGCTGGACGCCGGCCGGGTCCCGGCCGGCCGCCTCGCACGCCCGATCGAGGGCCGACACC
>JALYMX010000456.1 GCA_030773495.1 Actinomycetota bacterium
CCCCGGGGCGGACCGGCGGGCGGCCGGTGGCCAGGTCCCGCCCGGACCCGTCGACGGCGTGCCACGTCACCCCGCCCAGCGCAGGCTCACCTCGGGGAAGCGCAGGCCCAGCTCGTCCTCGACGAGCCGCCGGGCCCGCCCGGCCCACTCGGCCCGGGCCTCGTCGTTGGTCCGCTGCTTCACCCCCCAGCGCCGGAACGCCTCGTTGTTGGCCGAGTCGCTGCGGCCGAAGAACGGGGCGGTGAAGGGCACCAGGTCGTCGACGGCCCGCTGGAGGGCGGGACGCACGGCGGGGTCGGCGGCCAGCTCCTTGGTGTGGGCCTTGCCGAACGACACGTGGAAGCGCTCCTCGGGGAGCAGCTTCACCACCAGGGCGCGAAGCGGAAGGTAGGAGGTGGTGACCAGCTCCTCCATGAGCACCACCTCGGCCAGGTCGACCACCGCTTTGAGGACGGCGAACTCCGGCCACGACGACAGCTGGTAGTCGAACACCGAAAGGGAGCGGCCGGCGGCGGCGTCCTCGAGGCCCAGCTCCGAGGCGAGGCGCTTGAACTTGAGGTGGTGGCCGTACTCCTCCATGGCGATGCGGCAGGCCAGCCACTTCTCCCGCGGGCCGGGGGCGAGGGCGATGGCCGGCTCGTCGAAGGCGACGGCCCCCGCCAACTCGTTGCGCACGTGGCTGGCCACGACCTTGCCCACGGCGGTGACGTACTCGGGCCCCACGGCCTGGGCGGCGGGCGCGTCGGCGACCTCGCCGGTGAACGGGGTGTCGACGCCGGTGCTCACGGCACGCGCCCGGCCACGACGACGGGAGGACCACCGAACAGGTCGAACTCCGACTCGAGGGGAACGAGATGGAGCTCCAGCCGGGGCCGGGCGGCGCACAGGGCGTCGACGTCCCAGCCGCCGGCTTCGACGACCCGGGCCACCGGGCGCGGTTGCGACCACAGCGAGACCTCCGCGCCGCGAGCGCCGAAGACCTGCCCCGTCACGCCGGCCGCCTCCGGCGAGCAGAGCCAGGCGACGAGCGGTGCTACGTCGTCAGGCCCGGCGAGCGGCGCGTGGGCGAGGTAGTCCCGCAGCCGCTCGGTGACCGGCGGGATGGACTCGGTCATGCGCGTGTAGGCGAACGGGGCCAGGTAGTTGACGCACACGTCCCGGCCCGCCATCTCGAGGGCGACGGCGCGGGTGAGGCCGAACAGGCCGGCCTTGGCCACCGCATACGCCGCCTGGCCGACGCTGCCCACCAGCCCGGCCGCCCCCCCCACGTAGACGATGCGCCCATAGCCCTCGCCGCGGATGGCACCGGCCATGGCACGGGTGAGTTCGATGGCCACCGCGAGGTGCGACCCGAGGACCTCCGACCAGTCCTCGTCCGAGGCCTTGTGGACCATCGCATCGCGGAGGGTTCCGGCGGCGTGGACGAGCACGGACGGCGCCCGTCCGCCCCATCCCTCGGCCCGGGCCACGACGGCCTCGGCCGCCTCCCTCGTGCGGGCGTCGACGGCGATGGCGAGGGCCTCTCCGCCGCCGGCGCGCACCTCGGCGGCCACCGCCTCGGCCACCTTCGGATCGGGCCCGCGGCCGTCGACGCC
Source organism: Actinomycetota bacterium (assembly GCA_030773495.1). Taxonomy (GTDB): domain Bacteria; phylum Actinomycetota; class Acidimicrobiia; order Acidimicrobiales; genus JALYMX01. Next base: position 1,596 of record JALYMX010000456.1, read on the forward strand.
GACCCCGGTGTCGACCACGCACACGGGGTGGCCTCGACGAGCGAGGGCCAACACGGCGGCCCGCCCGATGCCCCGGGCGCCACCCGTGACGATGCTCGGCCCCCGGTCCTTCATCGCTCGCCCATGACCTTCCCGTCAACGCTAGACCGTCCGGCGACAATAAGTGCCACGAAGTAGGCTGCGCCCTCGACGGGGACGGGAAGGGCTCGATGCACGACGGGGAGACGGCCGGCGCCACGGTGGACGTGTGGGTGGCGCCCCTCGACGTGCCGCCCCCGGTGCTCGCCGCCCTGGCGTCCTCCTTGGCTGGCGCCGAGCGCGCCCGCGCCGAGCGCTACCGCCACCCCGCCGACGCCCGGCGCTTCTCGGCCGCTCGGGGGTGGCTGCGCCACGTCCTCGGCGCCGAGCTCGGCATCGCACCGCCGGCCGTGCCGGTCGACGACGCCGCGGGCAAGCCCCACCTCGCCGGCGGGCTGGCCCCGTGCTTCAACCTGTCGCATGCCGGTGAGCTGGCCCTCATCGCGGTGGCGATGGGCGAGGTAGGCGTCGACGTGGAGCCGGAGAGCGCCGGACCCCAGGGGCTCGACGCCCTGGACGTGGTGTGCACGCGCCGGGAGGCGGCCCTGCTGCGCCGGCTGCCCCCCACCCAGCGTCCCCACGCCTTCCTGGGGGCCTGGACGGCGAAGGAGGCGTACCTGAAGGCCATCGGCGTCGGGCTGGGCGTGCCGCCCGACCGCGTCCACGTCGGCGTGCTGGGCGAGGGCGGGGCGGTGCCGGTGCAGGCGGCCGGTGAAGGCGGGCCGGTCCGCTGGTGGATGCGCCCGCTGCGCCCCGCCGACGGCTATGTCGGCGCCGTCGTCATGGAGGGGCGCAACTGGGCGGTCCGCCTGCGCAGCACCGCCGAGCTGCCCCTCGTCGCCGTCACCGGGCGGGGCGCGTAGGTGGAGCAGCAACCGAGCGACGAGGAGGCTCCCGCCGCCCCCCTCGACGTCGTCGCCCTCCACGACGGCGCCCTCGATGCAACGGCGTCGGTCGTGGCCCGGCTCCACCCGAGCACCTCCCGCTGCCGACGCCGTGCGCCGAGTGGGACGTCCGCCGGCTCCTCGAGCACCTGGTCGAAGCCAACCAGATGTTCGCCCGAGCGGCGACCGGCGAGGTGGAGGACGTCGGCACCGACGATCCCTTCGAGGCCTACGCCCGCGCGACGGAGATGGTGCGGCGGGCATGGAGGCAGCCCGGCGTGCTGGACCGCGACGTGGCCCTGCCCTTCGGCTCGGTCCCCGGTCGCGTCGCCGTGCGCATGCACTTCGTCGATCACCTCGTGCACGGGTGGGACCTGGCCAAGGCCACCGGCCAGGACGCCACCATCGACGAGACCCTCGCCACCGCCGCCTACGAGGAGATGACCACGGCGCTCCATGGGGTGCCGAGGGACCCCGGGATGCCGTTCGCCCCCGAGATTCCCTGCCCGGGCGACGCGCCCGTGCAAGAGAAGCTGGTGGCGTTCCTCGGCCGCCGGCCCTGAGCACCGACGGCGTGGCAACCCACCTGCCCGTGTCAGCCGCCTTGTTCGACGGCACCGACCTGAACCCCGACTGCGATGACAACGTCTGGAAGGCCAACAACTTCCGCACGTTCAACCAGCCGTGCGTCGTTCCCGGCGCTTCCGGCCACGCGCTCGGTCGGGGCGGCGAGGGCGCCGGCAACTCCGGTGACGCCCCCGGCGGCATGCAGCGCGGCGCTCGGTGAGCACCGGCTGTTCGTAGCTCGTGGAAGTGAAGCCCGGCCCCGTCGCTCTCGGCGGGGCCGGGCTTCGTTCCCTGTGCACCACCCGACGTCGGGGTTTCACATGTAGACACGGACGCGGAAGAACGTCACTATCTTCGCGAAAAGGTTGCTGAACGGCGGCACGGGGCGGACAGGGGAGCGGAACATGAGCGACGTGACCGGCGGGTGCCTGATGAACAGGCGCCGTTTCCTCCAGGCGCTCGGCGTGGGAGCGGCGGCGTCCGCGGCGACGCTCGCGCCGGGCGGCGCGGCGGGAGCCACGGGGGTGGCGCCGGGCCGCCGGTGCTGCCTCCGGCCGAGTTCTCCGAGCTCATCGCCTACGGGCTCGGGCTCGAGGACAGCACGCCGCTGTGGTACTACGTGCTCAAGGAGGCGGAGCTGCTCGAGGGCGGGCGACGGCTCGGGCCGGTTGGCGGGCGTATCGTGGCCGAGGTGCTCCTCGGCCTGCTCGAGCTCGACACCGCCTCGTACCTCAACGCCCGCCCCACTTGGCGCCCCACGTTGCCCACTCGCGCCGGGGCGGTCACCGGCGACTTCGGCATGGTGGACTTCTTGACCTTCGCCGGCGTCGATCCGGCGAGCCGGGCCCGATGAGGGTCCTGGGCACGTGCCTGCCCGGGCACGGCCACTTCAACCCGATGCTCGCCCTGGCCCAGGCCCTCGTCCGTGGCGGCCACGACGTGGCCTTCGCCACCGCCGCCGACTTCTGCCCCCATGTGGAGCGGGCCGGGTTCGCCGCCTTCCCCGCGGGGATGCCGCTGGCCCGCCAGATGGAGGAGGCCCGCCGGCGCTACCCGGAGCAGGACCGGTTGTCGGCCATGGAGCGCTTCGAGCAGTTCGTGCCCCGCATGCTCGCCGGCGTGGCCGCCCCGGCCCGGCTCGCCGACCTCGTCCCCGTGGTGCGCGAGTGGCGGCCCGACGTGCTGGTGCACGACGAGACGGAGTTCGCCGGCCCGGTGGCGGCGGCCGCCGCCGGCATCCCGTGGGCCGACCAGAGCGTGGGCATCCTCCGCCCCCTGGGCATGGCCCGCCTGGCCGGCGAGACGCTGGCGCCGTTGTGCGAGGAGCACGGCGTCGACGTCGGTGCGTTCGGAGGGTTGTTCCGCTACCTCTACCTCGACGTCGCCCCGCCCTCCCTGCAATCGCCGGAGATCGCCCAGATCGACGTGGCCCACCCCGTCCAGAACGCCACCGTCGAGCCGGGCGCCGAGGGCGAGTCGCTGCCGGAGTGGGTGCACCGGCTGCCGCCGGAGCGGCCCGTGGTGTACGTCAGCCTCGGCACCGTGTTCAACGCCCGGGCGCGGGGCGTGTTCGCCGCCGTGCTCGAGGCCCTGTGCTCCGAGCCGGTCACCGCCGTCCTCACCATCGGGCCCGGCAACGACCCCGCGGAGTTCGGGCCCCAGCCCGACCACATCCACGTCGAGCGGTTCATCCCCCAGTCGCTGCTGCTCCCGTTCTGCGACGCCGTGGTGAACCAGGGCGGCACGGCCATCCTGCCCATCCTGGCCCACGGCCTGCCGCTGCTGGTGCTGCCCCAGGGCGCCAACCAGTTCCACAACGCGGTGGCCTGCGTGGCCGCCGGGGTGGGCCGGCGGCTCCTGCCCCACGAGGTCACCCCCGAGGCCGTCCGCCGCGACGTGCACGCCCTGCTCCACGACGACTCGCTCCGGGAGGGGGCGCGGCGGGTGCAGCGGGAGCTGGCCGAGATGCCCGGTCCCGCCCACGGCGTCGCCCTGCTCGAGCGGTTGGCCACCGAGCGCCGGCCGGTGGGCCGTACCGCGGCGGCGTGAACGCCGACGATGCCACCATGACGGGCATCGACCTCGACGAGCGCCTCGACCCGAGCCTCGCGCCCCGCGTCGTCACCGAGCTGCCCGGACCACGCTCGCGCCAGCTGTGGGAGCGCGACGCCACCTTCCACGCCGCCAACTCCTCGCCAGCCGCCCAGTGGCTGCGGCTGGTGCTGAAGGACGGCAACGGCGCCGTCGTGCGCGACGTCGACGACAACCTGTTCATCGACTTCTCGTCGGGCGCCGTGGTGGCCAACCTCGGGCACGCCCCGGCGCCGGTGGCCCGGGCCCTGGCGAACGAGGCGGCCCGACTCATGCACTACTTCGACTTCGCCACGCCGGCGCGCGCCGAGTTCTTCGAGGCCCTGGCCCGCACGCTGCCCCGCAGCCTG
>JALYMX010000457.1 GCA_030773495.1 Actinomycetota bacterium
GGCGCCGGCCGCACTGAGCTGCGGTCCTGCGCGGTGCTCACCACCGCCCCGAACCAGCTGGTGGCCTCCGTCCACGACCGCATGCCCGCCATCCTCGACCCCGCCGACTGGGACGAGTGGCTCGACCCGGCCGGCACCGACGCCGACGCCCTGGTGGCGCTGCTGCGCCCGTACCCGGCGGACCGCCTCGAGCTGTGGCCGGTCGGCACGGAGGTCAACTCCGTGCGCAACGACGGGCCGCACCTCGTCGAGCGCGTGGGCGCCGGCGTCGCGCCAGCGTGAACTCATCGCCTACGCTGGCCTTTTGCGCCTTCCGCCTTTGCGCGTGGCTGCCGGCGAACCGGGGAGTGGGTCTGCATGCGTCGTTCGCACCGTCTGGTGGTCGTGTTCCTCGCGGCCGTCATCTGCAGCACCCTCACCGGGGCGGTGGCGACGGTGGCGGTGCGCCGGCCGGCACCCCAGGCCACCTCGTCCTCGTCCGCCGCGCCCCGCGGCGTGCAGGCCCTGGTCGCCGCCACCGCCCCGGGCGAGCGGGCCTTCGGCGTGGCCACGTTCCGGTCGCGCCCGAGTGCCGGCGAGGAGCAGGCGCTGCGCGCCCTCGGCCTCGAGGTGCAGCGCCTCCGCCACCTGCCGCTCGCCCTGGTGGCCGGCACCACCGCTCAGCTCGAGTCGGCCGTGCGCCGGGGCGTGGCCGCCGACGTGTACCCCAACGAGAAGTTGCGCTACCTCTCGGCGGAGTCCACCACGGCCATGCGGGCCGATCGGGTGAGGGCCCGGGGCTTCACCGGCCAGGGCGTGGGGGTGGCCATCGTCGACTCCGGCGTCGACGCCACCCATCCCGACCTGGCCGACCACGTGACCCGCAACGTGAAGATGGTGGGCCCGGAGCACCTGGATGCCCTCGGCGGCAAGGCCCAGCCGGACGACCCGCCCGGCACGCTGGTCGTCGCCATGGACCAGACGCCGTACAACAACACCGACACCACCATCGGCCACGGCACCCCGGTGGCCGGTGTGGTGGCGGCCGACGGCCACACCTCCCCGTCGCAGGTGGGCGTGGCGCCCGACGCCAGCATCGTCGGCTACGGAACCGGCGACGCCATCAGCATCTTCACCATCCTCGCCGCCTTCGACGACATCCTCGCCCATCGCCAGACGCTCGGCATCCGGGTGGTGAACAACTCGTGGGGCCACGCCGGGCCGAAGCTGTTCGACGCCGCCGATCCCGTCAACGTGGCGACCAAGGCGCTGCACGACGCCGGCGTGGTGGTCGTCTTCGCGGCGAGCAACGACGGCGAGGAGGGGACGATCAACGCCTACTCCGTCGCCCCGTGGGTCATCTCGGCGGGCGCCACCACCGTGTCGCGGCAGCGCTCCGACTTCAGCTCCGCCGGCTACGAGTACGACAACTCGGAGGCGGCCGTCCTGGGCGAGGACCGCTACGCGCGCTTCGACGGCGACCGCGTCGGCCTCTACCACCCCGACGTGAGCTCGCCGGGCACCGACATCGTGGCGTCGGGCACGCCCACCGGCGTGTACGTGGGCGCCGCCGGCGGCGGGGGCGTCACGCCGCCCGGGGGCACGGTGACGGTGTCGGGGACGAGCTTCTCGGCGCCCCACGTGGCCGGCCTGGCCGCCCTGATCCTCCAGGCCCGGCCGTCGCTCACCCCCGACCAGGTGCGCGACGTCCTCCAGGTGACCGCCGTCCCCCTGGGCGACGCCTCCCCGTTCTGGCGGTCGGGCTACGGCTTCGCCGACGCCCAGGCCGCCGTCGACCTGGTGCTGCGCCCCGACTTCGGCCCCGACCTGCTGGTTCGCCTCCAGCAGGCGGCGGACGCCCGGGTGCTGGGCGACCGCCCGTTCGCGGTGCGGACCAGCGAGGTGTGGTCGTTCACCCCCGAGCTGCCGGTGAGCGTGACCGGCGCGGTGACGCGGACGTTCGCCACCGTGGTGGCGCCCGAGACGAAGGCCGTCAAGGCCGTCGTCTCCTACCCGGCCCTCGGCCTGGTCGGGGGGAACCCGTTCGACTGGCAGGTGACGCTGCGCGACGCGGCGGGCAAGGTGGTGGCCACGAGCAAGCCGTCGCAGGCGGCGGGCGTGTCGACGCTGTTCGTGGACCTGGCCGACGCGTCGGTCACCTACGGGAAGTGGAAGGTGGAGGTGGCCGGCCTGCTCGCCACCGCAACGAACAGCGAGCTGCAGGGCACGACGGTGGCCCTCGCCCTCGCCCAGCTCGAGCCCCAAAAGCAAGAGCGGCTGGTCACGGGCCCGGTGTTCTCCCCCTCGGGGACGCGGTCGCTGTTCTTCCAGCCCGGCGCCGCCGGCGCCGGCCCGCTCCCGTCCCCGGAGGGGTGCGCCTCGGCGCCCGGCGGCCTCGAGGGGCGCATGGCCGACGCCAAGTTCCCCGACGCCTGCTGGTCGGGTCAGGTCGGGTTCGCCCTCAACCACGGGGCCGACGCCCCCGCCCAGTTCACCTCGGCGGCGCCGCTCGACGAGGTGGTGGTGGGCGGGCCGTCTTCGTTCACCCTGTGGCTGGCGGACCCGTCGGCCCAGGCGTGGACGCAGGCGGGGGCGTCGAGGATCAGCTACACCCTCGAGGCGGTCGACGCCACCGGCCGGGCGACGCCGGTGGCGGCCGGCGACGTGGCGCGGCTGGTGGACGGGCCCGACGAGGTGGGCGCCGAGCCCACGCGGGCCGAGTACGGCTTCGACGTCGCCCCCACCACGGTGCCCCCCGGCTCCAACCTGCGGCTCCGCCTCAAGTTCTCGGGCGTGTACACGTCCACCATGCGCATGGTGTTCGGCGGCAAGTACGCGGACGCCGGCATGACCCTCGGCACCGGCCGCTTCGTCGGCTGACGCCGGCTGACGCGGCGCCCCGCCCCGGTCCCGAGTACATAGCGGGCCGAAAACGCCCGCTATGTACTCGGG
>JALYMX010000458.1 GCA_030773495.1 Actinomycetota bacterium
CCGACGGCCTGAGGCCCGCCGGCGGGACGGTGCTATGATGTTTGCTCCGCCGCGGGGTGGAGCAGTCTGGTAGCTCGTCGGGCTCATAACCCGAAGGTCGCAGGTTCAAATCCTGCCCCCGCCACCAACCTCAGCAACGAAGAGAGCCGAAGCACCCCTCTGAGCAGGTGTTTCGGCTCTCTGCGCGCTCGTGGCACCTCCCGTCGGGGTCCCCTCGGAGCCCCGATAGATCGGGTAGATCGGGAAGTGACCACCCCCCTGCCCTCGGCTGCCCAGGGCAGCCCACCCCCCCGCCACCCCCCGTGCCCACCCTGGCCGACCTGCACCGGCGAGGTGACCGACCACCCGGGCACCGCCACGATCGGTCCCCCCACCTGTGCCCACCTGGGCGCACCTGCACCTCCGATGACCAGGTGGGCGCGCTTCCGTTCGGGCCGCCTTGGGGCCGGTACACGAACGCCGGGGCCACGGTGGCGTCGGCAGGGGGAAGCGATGCCCTCCGAGCAGCGCTATCTGACTCAGCCGGAAGCGGCGGCCCTGTGCGGCTGCGACTACTCGACGATCAAGCGCCACCGTGAGCGGGGGCACTTCCCGAACCTGCGCCGGCGTGGCGACGTCAACGCCACCTACGAGATCCCGCTGTCGGACCTCATCGCGGCGCAGCTGTGGAAGCCCACCGAGGGCGACGACGAAGACATCGAGGCCGCCATCGGTCGCACGAGGAGCGAACGTCGCCTCGAGGAGATGCGCCTCGAGCTGGAGCGAACCCGAGCGGAGGCCAAGGCGCTGGCGGCTGCCTTCGAGCAGAGCCGGGAGGAGATCGCCTACCTGCGCGACGCGCTCCACCTGGCTCTGCAGAGGGCGTCGTGACCCGGCACGGGGGCGGCCGTGGGTAGGAGGCTGACCGGGAGCTCCTGGGAGCGCAACGGGCGGTTCTACGCAAGCCTGCCTGTGCAGCGCGAGTCCAAGCGGCGCGCCGAGGCGGCCTTCGAGTGTGAGGCCGACCGGGACGCCTGGCTGCGCGCCGGCGTTGCCGCGCTGCGCGCCGGGAGGGCGGCCCCCGATCCCGACCGGTTCCGTCGCGGCCGGGTTCTGGTCCCGGCCGTCGACGACAAGCCGATGCCGGCGTTCGAGGAGATCGCCTACGGCTGGCTCGACGAGTACTACCGGCGCCTGCGCCGGGGCAACGCCGAGCGCGAGCGCGACATGCGGGCCCTCGTCGAGACACACCTCGTCCCCGCCTTCGCCGGGCCCATCCCCGCCGACGCCACGCTCGCCCGTGAGCGCCTAGTGGCCTTCGTCCGTCGCCTTGCCGCCGAGCCGGAGTGGCACGAGGGGCCAGTCGATGAGCCGGCGGGCCACGAGCGCCTCCTGAGCATCTCCGAGGCCGAGGTGTTCTGCGCCCGTTCAGAGGCGACGATCCGTCGCGCCCTGCGCGCTCGCCGTCTCCCCGGGGCGCGGCGCGGGCCGACGGGACAATGGCTCATTCCGGCGTCGGACCTGGTGTCGGCCGGCATCGGGCGGGCGTCGCGGGCTCCGAGGGCGATGAGCCGCGCCTACGTGACCGAGATGCTCTGGGCGCACTCGAAGATCCTGGACTGGGGCCGAGCGAACGGGTGGCAGATCCCCGATTTCGAGCGCGACGTCCACGCCTTGACCCCCGACGACACCGTGGCTCGCAAGCGCCCCGACACCCAGCTGCGTCGCCCTTTGTCGGTGGCCGAGCTGGCCCGTGTCGCCGTCCACCTCCACGTCGTGCACCAGCTCGTCCTGTGGCTCATGCGCCTGCTCGGCCTGCGGATCTCGGAGGCCTTCGGGCCCTGCGTCGGCGACCTCGTCGATCTCGGCGACGTAGGCCTGCTCTTCGTCGAGCGCCAGGGCGGGCGCGCCTTCGTGACCCGCACCAGAACCGGGGCCGAGACCATCTACTCGAAGCGGACGCTCAAGCGAGCGGCCTCGTTTCGCGTGATCGTGGTTCCGGGCACGCTCATGGAGGCCATCCGCGTCGTCGTGGAGGCCTTCCACACCGATCCGGACACCGGAGTTGTCGACCTCGAGGCACGCCTGGTGCCCTGGATCGTGAAGGAAGGGCGCGGGCAGTCCGCCTTCCGTGCTGCCCTCGACGCTGCCCTCGCTCGCGAGGGGTTCGACCTCGACACGTGCGGGTTCGAGGTCACCACCCACGACCTGCGCAAGTCGCTCGCCACCGACCTGGCCTGGAACGCCGAGCTCGATGAGCTGGCCAAGCGACGGGTGATGGGCCACAAGGCGGGCGACGACGTCTTCGCCCGCATCTACACGCTGGACCATCCCACGCTCGCCCCTTTGGCTGCCGTGGCAAGAGCGGTCGAAGCAAGCGTTGCCGAGGCGGTGCCCACGCTGATGGTTCCCACCGAGCGGGCGGTGCGGTGGGCGGCCGACAACCCCCTGCGAGCCCGAGCACTCCACGTCGAGGCGGTGTTGGCCGAGGCCGGATGGCTGGTCGACTCCGGGGGAGGCGCCAACCCGTGGTGCGACACCAACCGTGTCGCCTTAGAACTCGGGGTGGCGTTGACCACCGCCCGGCGGTGGATGCGCGACCAGGTCGTCCCGTGCACGACGGACACCGACGAGCACGGCAACGAGTGCAGGCGAGCTCGCCTGGCCGACGTGCAGGCGGTGAAGGAACGGCTCAGCGGTCGCATCCTGCTACGCGACCTGGCGCGGGACCTCGGCGTGGGGTACCACCGGGCCTGGCAGACCCTGAAGCGCCTTGGCATCGATCCTTCGCGCGACCCGCGGACCGAGGAGCTGGTCCTCAGCCCCGACGAGGCGGCGGCCACCCGATCGGAGTTCAGCCGCCTCGCGACGCTGGCGTCTCGTTCCGTCCGCCTCAGCGCGGCGGCCACGAAGTTGGGCATCTCGCTCGGCGAGGTCAGGCAGCTCATCCGCCGCGGCGAACTTGTCGAGGACCCGGACAGGGACGCCTTCGGCGCCCGCTACGTCACCCTCGCGTCACTCGAGGCGACCCGCGTGGCGCGGGGAGGAGCGGCTCCGCCGGTTGTCGGGGTCGATGTCGTCAACCTCGCCACCGTCGTTGAACTGACGGGGCTGACCCACCCACAGGTGCTGGAGCTGACCGACCGGGGACTGCTCGAACGACGCGACATCCGTCGCCACTTCCACGTCACGGTCGACAGCCTGCGCCGGTGGGCCAGGGGCTACCGGCCAGATCTGCTCTGCAGCCTGGGTGACGAGCCGTCGGAGCGTCCAGGCGAGCATGCCCGGACGGCGTGAGAACGCATCCCTTCCCCCTGGCGCTCTTCGTGGCTGGTCCGGAGCCAGGGCGGTCAAGTCGGCCTTCCGCCCCGAGGGCGCCGTGGCCCGTACCACGAACATGGGGCGAGCGGCGGCCAACAGACCGAAAGGCAATGCCGATGGGGTTCTTCTCCGAGGACTGCAAGCGGTGTGGCCACCCGGCGCTCAGCGCCATGGCTACCAACGATGTCAACGCCTGGATGAACGAGGTGGTCGCCATCTGGCCCACCGGCGACCTCACGGTCGGGCCCTACGACGGCTATGGCGGGGTCAACGACGTCGACTACGTGATCGGCGCCGAGGCCGAGTACGGCCAGGGCAACACCATCTACCACCGAGCCTGCTGGGAGGTGGCCGGCAAGCCCAGGCGCTACGGCGGCCCGTGCCGGCCATCCGAGGACCAGGGGTGGTTCTTCGACACCGGCGCCCACGACGTCCCCGATCCCCGCCTCGCCGCACGGCGCCAACACTCGCAGTTGAGCTTGTCGCAGCAGGAGCAGGTCCGCCGCGGCGAAGGACAGGTCGACCGTGACGGAGGCGGTCTCGGGTGGTGACATCGGGTACCTCGGGCTGGCCCAGGTATCAAGCGGACCGGCTCACAACGCGCCACTGGCTCCGCGCCCGAGGCCCGAGGAGGCGCGGGTGCAGCTGCTTCCCGTGGGGCGCCCGGGCCCCCATGAGGCGGGCCGATGGCGGTGTATTCATTTACACGGGTGACCGGGGCGGGTATTTTGTCCGTCCCATCGCTAGTGTCCGTGGCCGGTGGGGAGGAGGGTCGACGTTGACAAGCTCGTCGGTGCCGCCGACATCACCCGCCGGCTCGGGCTGCGCCGGGTCCAGGACGTCCACTACTTCCGACGCAGCGACCCCTCCTTTCCCGAGCCGGTCTTCCGCCTCGGCCAGTCCCGTGGTGGCGGCTACGTCTGGTACTGGCCCGACGTGGCCAGCTGGGCGCGGAGGAACGGACGCCTGGCGGGGACGAGGAAGCAGGACCCAGATGACGCCGGTGACGCTTGAGGGCGCCCGCCGCGGCGGCAACGGCCCTCGCTCGCCTGAGGGACGAGAGAAGGGAGAACGGCGATGGCCACGACGACCGTCGGGAACGGCAACAGGACCGTCCCTTTAGCCGAGGGCGACCGTGTCGTGCCAACGCCTCCCCGTCGCCCCGTCACCACCCGGGTGCCGCCCAGTCTCGCTCTCGCCGTGGTCGCCGCGGTGTTGGCCGCCCTGTTCTACCTCCGGGCCACCGGCGGGCCCGAAGGGGTGCTTGTTGCCGTCGCCGCCCGGGACATCGCCGCCGGCGAGGCGGTCGGCGCCGGCGACTTCCGCTTCAGCGAGGTGGCGACGTCGTCGCGGGTCCTCGCCACGCTGGTGCCCCGAAAGGACCTGGCGGCCCTGGACGGCGCCATCGCCACCCGTGGCATCGTCGAGGGCTCCCCGCTCTTGCGCGCCGACCTCGTGGCTCCCGCCGCCGGTGGCGTGCAGCGGGCGATGAGCCTGCCGGTTGAGCGGGAGCACGCGGTCGGGGGCGCGCTGCGCCCCGGTGATCGCGTAGACGTCATCGACGGCGCCGAGGGGAGCTACGTCGTCACCAACACCGAGGTCCTGGCCGTTCCCAACCTGTCCAGCGGCACTCTGTCGGCCACCGGGGACTACGCCATCACGATCGCCGTCGACGCCCAGGGGGCGCTGCGCCTGGCCGCAGCCATCGCCGGGGGCAAGGTCGAGGTGGTCCGCTCGACGGGGGCGGAGGTGCTCCCGCCCCCCACAGTCGGCGCTACGGGCGGTCGCCGGGGCTAGGCGCCGTGGCCGAGCTGACCTACGCCTTCGCCGCCGGCGGTGTCCGAGAGTGGCCCCGCGTGTGGGGCCGCCACATCGCGGACCACGGCCCGGGCCGGATCGTCGCTCACGTGGCCGAGCGCAAGAGCCTCTACGACCACGACTGCCGCGTGTTCGTCATCGACGCCGATTCCTCGATCATCGACCGGGGGGCGGTCGACCAGCTCCGCCAGCGGGGGACCGCCGTCGTCGCCGTATGGGACCCGGCCCAGCCCCGGACAAAGGAGCTGGGCGTGCGTCTCGGGGTGGACGGGCTCATCGAATCCGACGCCAAGCCCGAGGAGCTGGTGCGCCTGGCCCTCGAGCTCGCCGGGGGGTGGGCGGACCGCCCCGCGCCCTACCCTGAGCGAGGCACGCTCCAGACCCCGACGGTGGGCGAGCTCCCGCCCGCGCCGCCGCGTCGTCGTGGAGGGCTCCGCCTGGTGGTGGCCGGGCCCGTGGGCGACGAGGCCGAGGAGGTCAGCGTGGAGCTGGCCCGCGCCCTGGCGAGGCGGGGCAAGGCCGTCGTGGTGGTGGACGTCGACGAGGTCCACGCGGGCCTCGCCCAGCGCCTGGGGCTGCCGGTCCTGCCCAACCTCCGTATCGCCGTGGACGCGCTGCGGGACGGCCAGCGGCCGCTCAGCGACGCCCTCCTCTGCGTCCCCGCCGGGGGCTTTTGGGTACTGGCCGGCCTGGCCGACCCCGCGCAGTGGGCGGAGGTGCACCGGGGCGAGGTGGCCGAGGTCATCGACGAGCTGGCGGCCGGGTGCGACATGGTGGTCGCCCACGCCGGCCCCTTCGCCGAAGGCCCGGTCGACCACGCCGCCCCCGACCGCTTCGGCTTGACGCGGCGGGCCCTGGCCGACGCCGACCGCATCATCGGCGTCGGGGTGGCGACGCCGACGGGTCTGGCCCGGTTGACGGCATGGGTGGCCGACGTGCGCCTCGTCGCCCCCGCCACCCCGCTCGACGTGGTCCTGGTTCGTGCCCCCAAGGACGGCTTCGGGCGGGCCGAGCTCGCCGAGTCGTTGTGGGCCGACGTCCATCCCGCATCGGTCAGCCTCCTTCCCGCCGATCCTCGGGTGGAGGCGGCGGCGTGGGCGGGGGGCTTCGCCCGACCGGGCTCGTTCACCAAGGGCGTCGCCGCCCTGGCCGCCGCCGTGATGCCCTCCGCAGCCGTCGGATCTGCCCCCCGGCGGGTCCTGGCGAGGAGGCGGGCCGGCAGTGCCTAGTGCGATCAGCGTTGCCGAGCAGCTGTGGGAGCGGGTGCGCGACCGGGTGGGCGACGAGCGGCTGGACCCCGAGGTCAACCGGGAACGCGTCGCCCAGATCGCCGCCGAGGTGGTGGGCCAGTACGGGCGGGAGGCGGCGGTGGGAGCGGCCACCCCACTCGCCGACGCCAATGCGATGCTCGCGCGCCTGATCCGCCTCGTGTGCGACTACGGCCCGCTCACGGCGCCCATCGAGGACCCCTCGACCGAGGAGATCCTCATCGAGGACGACGCCGTGTTCGTGGTGGCCGACGGGCGACTGCGGGGCCTGCCCGAGCCCACGAGCACGGCCATCAACCGGCATGTGGTCAACAAGCTGCTCCAGCAGACCTCGGTCTCGCTCGACCACGAGAGCCCCCTCATCCAGGCCCAGGTCCTGGGCGGGCGGGTCCGGCTCACCGCGGCGGGCCCCCCGGTCATCGACGAGGGTGGGATCTCAGCCACGCTGCGCTTCTACACCGAGCGCCGGGTCAACCTCGACTTCCTGGTCGAGCGGGGGAGCGTGACGGCGGCGGCGGCCAACTTCCTCACGCTGGTGATGTGGGCCCTGGGCCGGGTAGTGGTCTCCGGCCCTCCCGCCGCCGGCAAGACCACTGCCCTCGCCGCCTTGCTCTCGGCCATCCGGGAGAACCACTGCGTGCGGGTCGCCGAGGAGTACCCCGAGCTGCACCTTCCCACCCGCTACGGGCGCCCCTACCGCTGCTGGCAGGGCAACGGCACCAGCGACGGCGCTATCGGCCTTCGCGACCTGGTCAAGTTCGTCCTGGGCATGCGGGCCAACTTCATCGTCATCGGCGAGGTCCGCTCGGCCGAGTCCTACGAGCTCATCCGGGCCATGCGTGCCGGCACCGGCTTCGGCTGCACGCTGCACGCCAACTCCGCCGAGGAGGCGCTCGAGGCGCTGGTGACCACGGCCCTCGGCGCGGGACCGAACATCGACAGGCGCTTTTTGCGCGAGAGCTTCGCTGCGGGTGTCGACGTGGTGGTGCACGTCGAACACGACGACCCAAACCTGGTCGCCGAGGGCGAGCCCTACCGACGCCAAGTCACCGACATCGCCGTGATCGTGCCGCAGCTGTTCGAGGACGGGCGCTTCTCGCTCCAGCACGTGTTCGAGCGAAAGGGCGGCCTCGGCTCTCCGCTGGTGTGGACCGGACTGCCTCTCCCCGACGCCTTCGCTCAGCGCCTCGAACGCGTCTTGCCCAAGGGGCGCACCATGCGCCAGGTGCTCACCGGCCAGGCGGGCCTGCGATGAGGGCGTTGGGCGCCATCTTGGCCGGGACGGCCGTATTTCTCGCGGTGGCGCACCTCACGGGCTACCCCGTCACCGTCCGCCTCCGCCTCCCCGGCCGACCGCGCCGGGGCCCCTCCCCCGCCGTGTGGCTGCGCCAGGCAGGGCTCGAGGTCACCCCGGGCCAGTTCTTTGCCGTGCGCGCCGGTGTGGGCCTGGTCGTCCTCGTCGTCGTGTGGGGGCTGACCGGCTCGGTGTCCGTGGCGGCAGTCCCGGCGTTGGTCGCGGCCTGGCTGCCCCGGGCCTACTTCGCCCGCCGCCGTGCCGACCGTCTCGGCGAGGTGGTGCGGGCGTGGCCCGATGGGATCCGCCACCTGAACGCCACCGCCCGGGCCAGAGGGACGATCCACCAGGCCCTCGTCGACTTGGCCCGCAGTGGCCCCGCCCCGCTGGCCGAGGCATTCGAGCGCTACCCAGTGCTGGCCACCATGGCCGGGCCGGTGGCCGCGCTGGAGACCATACGCGAAGAACTGGCCGACCCGACCAGCGACGCCGTGATCGAGATCCTCATTTGCGCCCACGAGCAGGGCCAGGCGCTGGCCATCAAGATCCTCCGCGACCTCGCCGGTGAGGTCAGCGAGGACCTGAAGGCGCTGGAGGAGATCAACAGCGCGGGCCTGGAGCGCAAGATCGACTCGCGGCTGACCTTCGTCATCCCCTGGCTCGTGCTGGTCGCGCTGTGCGTCACTTCGGAGGCCTACCGTGGCTTCTACCGCAGCACCGGGGGGGCCATCGTCGTTCTGGTCTGCGGTGCCATGAGCGTGGCCGGCGTGGCCGTGGTCGACCGCATGGGGCGCCCGCCCCGCCCCCGCCGGGTGCTGGGTGCCGCCGCCGGGGAGCACCGATGAGCGGGAACTCCCTCGCCGGTCTCCCTGGCGCCATCTGCGCCGGCGCCGCCGTGTTCTTCCTCGTCGTCACGGTGTTCCCACCCCGGCGCAGGCTCCGGCCCCGGGTGCACGACTACACGCTCGTGGCACGCGTCAAGCTTGGCTCCGGGCCCGGGGCGCTGTCCTTGGCCCGTAGGCCGCCGCCGGCGATGCCCGGTGCGGTGGCGCGGGTCTTCGAGCCCATGCTCGAGTCGCTGTCGCAGCGCTTCGGCGCCCTCGTCCGCCTCCAGGACCCTGCCGCCCTCGAGCTCCAACTGCGTCAGGCGGGGGTGAGGGGGGTCACGGCGAAGGCCTACCGCCAGCAGCAGTTCGTCCTCGCCTTCCTCGGTGCCGTCGCCGGCGTGGCTGCCGGCGCCGCCCTCGGCGCGGCGGTGGGGGAGGGCGCCGTGCCCGTGGCCGTGCTGTTGGGCTGCGCCGGGTTCGCACTCGGGGCGGTATGGAAGACGACGGAGGTGGCGAGGCGGATACGGGAGCGCCAGGCCCGGCTACGGGCCGAGCTGTTCAGCCTGTGCCACGTGCTCGCCATCGCCGCCCGGGCCACCCCGAACCTGTTGCACCTGACCGAGCAGGTGACCAGCCGAAGCTCGGGCGAGCTCGTCGGCGAGCTGCGCGAGGTGCTCGTGTCGGTCGAGTCGGGGACCCCACCGGCGCTGGCCTTCGGCGAGGCCGCCCGACTCACCGCCGAGCCGGCGGCCGCCCGCCTGTACCGGGCGATGGCGACGGCGCACGAGTCGGGCGGTGACCTCGCCGACGCGCTCCTGGCGCAGAGCGCCGACATCCGAGACCTCCAGCGCGAGGAGGCCAAGCGGCTGGCCACCAAGCGCCGGGCCGGGATGTTGGCGCCCATGCTCGTGTTCCTGGCCCCGATCATGATCATCTTCGTCGCCGCACCCCTCCCGCGCATCGTGCTCGGGTTCTGAGGCAGCGACATGCGAGATCCCCGAAAGGACAAAGACAAGAAGGGAGAACGGACATGGGGCAACCGCCAGCGAGAGCCCATCGGCGCCCAAGGGGAGGCGGCGTGATGCTGGCCCTCGCCGTGTTCGTGCAAGGCTGCGTCGTCCTGTTGGCCGCCACCGCCCGGTCGGTGACGCGACGCGCCAGGCGCTCCGAGGACGGGGTGATAGCCGAGTACGTGGCCATGGGGGCGTTCGGAGTGGTCACTGCCGTGGCCCTGTGGGCACTGATGAAGGCCCTGGGCGTCGACGTCATCGACATGATGCGCAGGAACATCTTGGGAGAAAGCTGAGCCTGATGCCTCCGCGCTCACCGAGCCGAGGGGTGCGTGTGCGTCCCCGGGACGAGGCCGGCTTCACCACCGTGTCGTACCTGATGGTGGTCGGCTTCACCCTGGTGATGTTCGTGTGGTTCACCAACTTCGCCGTCTACCTCTACGGGCGGGGCGTGGTGCGCTCGGCGGTGGACGAGGGGGCGCGAGCGGGGTCGAGGGTCGACGCCGACTCGGCACGTCAGTGCCAGGAGCGGGTCAGCGAGGTCCTCGGCAACCTCCTTGGCGGGACGATGGGCCAGGGCGTGGCGGTGGCGTGCGCCGAGGACGACGGCGTGGTGCGGGCCCGGGCCGACGTGCGCTTCCAGGCCTGGCTCCCGCCTGTGCCCGACTGGAGCTTCCGGGTGACCGGCGCCGTGATCAAGGAGCGGGTGCCGTGAGCCGTCCGCCTCGCCGTCGCCGACGAGGAGACGGCGGCTTCGTGGCCGTCGAGTGGGTAGTGGCCGTCGGCTTGTTGCTGTTCCCGACCGTGCTCCTGGTCCTGTCCTTCCCCGCGTGGGTCGAGCGCCAGGGCATGGCCCGGGTGGCGGCCCAGGAAGCTGCCCGGGCGGTGGCCCTGGCCAACGACACGGACTCGGGGGCCGAAGCGGGGCGGGCACTGACCGACGAGATCGCCCGCAACCATGGCGTGGATCCCACCACTGTGGCGGTGTCGTACGAAGGCACGACCCGGCGGGGGGGCAGGGTGACGGCGACCGTCGCGGTCCAGCTGCCCGCCCTCACGATCCCCGGCCTCGGCTCGCTCGGCTCGCTGACGTGGTCGACACGCCACACCGAGCTCGTGGACCGCTACCGCCCCTTTGCGCCATGAGACGGTCTGGCAGTGAGGGTGGGTTCGTCACGTTGTGGGTCCTCGGCGTGTGCGCCATGGTGCTGTTCGTCGGGGGCATCACGTTGGACCTCTGGCGGGCCGTGGCTACCCAGAGGGCGGTGTCGGCTGCAGTGGACGGGGCCGCCGTCGCTGGCTCCTCGGGGCTCGACGAGACTGCCTTCAGGGGCAGTGGAGGGGAGGTCGTCCAGCTCGACCCTGGGTTGGCCCGGCAGTTGGCGACCGACAGCCTTGCTGGCCAGCCCGGAAGCGACAAACTGGTTGACGTGGCCATCGAGGCGACGTCGGCGCGTATCACCGTGCGGGCCGGGAGGAGAATCGACTTCACCCTGCTTAAGGTCTTCCTTCCGCGAGAGGACCCACTGGTGGTGCACGCCTCGAGCAGTGTGGACCCGAGGAGGCTGCCATGAGCTGGAGACGCAGCGGCGAGCATCGTCACGGGGTCGTACTCGAAGAGCGTGAGGCAGAGCTTCGGCGGGAGGACGACCCCCCGCCTGTTGGACCGGCGAACGCCGCCCTTCCTCTGTGGCGAAAGCTGGCCGTGGCCGGCGTCTTCGTAGCGCTCCTCGGCGGCCTCACCTGGACTTTCGTTCGAGACGACGAACCAGAGGGTGCCGCGCCAGTCGTCGTGCCCTCGACGACGACGGCGCCGGCGACGCCGGCGGCAACCGGTCCACCCGAGCTTCGCAACACCGGGGAGGACTTCAACGACATCGTTCGGAGCGGGTACGCGTTCGAGGACTGGGTCTATCAGCACGACCCCGATCCGAAGTACGTGCCTCTCTTCACGCATCCCCAGTGCGAGTGCTACAAGGTGGCCGAGGACGGTCTTGCCTCGCTCAAGGCGGCGGGCCACCATCACGACTCGCCCGGGGTGAAGATCCATAAGGTCATTCTCCGGGACCGACCGCGGCCGGAGCTGGTGACGCTGTACGTCATCTTCGAGGGCTTGCCGGGCGCCATCCTCGACCAGGACGGCAAGGTGGTGAAGGAGCGTCCGCCGTTGGCACCGACGGGGTTCCTCGAGCATTGGGTGCGGGGCGAGGATGGCCGGTGGCGGACCTATCAAACCACTGCGCTCGGTCCTCCCGGAGAGGGATGGGAGCGATGGTGAATCAACAGCTCGGCGCTCCTCGCCGACGTTTCCTGTTGATCGGGTTCGCCTTCCAGCTGCTTGCCCTTGTCCCGGCGATCCCAGCCGCGGGACAAGCGGTGCCGCCGTCGCCACCCACCACTGGGTCGTGCCAGTTCGTTAGGAGTCTGTGTTCGGGGCTCGGCACCCCTGGTGCGGCTGTTCCACGAGCCCAAGAGCCAAAGGAAGCCGCCACGACAGGAACCATTAGGACCAAGCCGAGAAATGGGCCTCCCGCGTACGAACGCCAACGGATATACATCGACTACGAGCTGGATGGAGGAACCGAGGACTTCGGTCCCCCCCACGGTAAGCGCATTCTCGTGCCAGGCTCGGGGTTGTGCGTTGACCCCGCCACGGGCCAGCGCGGCGTCGGCTACATCGACGAAGTCGTCAACCGGGAGAGCGGTGAGGTCGTGTCGCGCCGCGACGGCTGTGAGGTGCGGCCCGCCCGGCGGCCGCCGGCAGCACCGGCGGCCCAGGCCGAGCCACCCGGGCCCCAGGAGATCTGGGAGCACGTCCCGCTTCCTGTACCCGTGTGGGGTCTCAACCCATCAGGGAACGGACTGACAGGACTGGAGACCTGGCTATGGGACCCCAATGGGGGTGCGCCGGTCAGTGCGACCGTGACACTCGGCGGCTTTACCGCTACCGCCACTGCCCGTCCGGTGCGGTGGGAGTGGCGGATGTGGGAGCGGGGCGACACGCCCAACGTGAACCCTCATCCCCTCGTCGTCTCCACGTCGCCGGGGAGCGAGGAGCGACCGGCCGGCAAGTACATGTATGAAACCAACGGCGAGTACACCCTCACCCACACGGTGGTCTGGGCCGGCAGCTACACCTTCTCGGGCCCAGGGGTATCTGAGACGGTCGACCTCGGTACGACGAGCACCAGCTCCTCGCGCCGCTATCAGGTGATTTCCGTCCGGGGCGCCCGCGTTGGGTGAGCGAGCCGGCGTCGGCGTGCAAGAGCTCGAAGGCGAGTGCGTCGACGTCCATAACAATCCATGCATGAGGGTGCGGTGTGCGCGGGGTGCGTTCGGGGCGGCGCCGGCAAGGCCTGCTTGTAGGAGGAAAGGGGGGCGAGCAGGCAAGGGCGGCGACCAGCTCGAGCTCCTCGTTG
>JALYMX010000459.1 GCA_030773495.1 Actinomycetota bacterium
GGCGAGGAGGCCGGGGTCGGGGCCCCGGCCGGGGAGGCGACGTGACGGACAGCGTCCCCGAGCTGTACGACGCCGTGGTCGTCGGCGGGGGGGCGGCCGGCTTCGCCGCCGCCACCTGGCTGGCCCGGTACCGGCGCCGGGTGGCCGTGCTCGACGCCGGCGAGACGCGCAACCGCTGGGTCGAGGCGGCCCACGGGTACCTGGGAGGCGACCCCCTGCGCCCGGGCGAGCTGCTGGCGCGGGCCCGCGAGCAACTGCTGCGGTACCCCGAGGCGGAGGTGTGCAGTGGACGGGCGGAGCGGGTGCTCCGGGGCGACGACGGGCTGTTCGTGGTGGAGACCGGTGACGGCCCCCTCCGGGCCCGGCGGCTGGTGCTGGCGACCGGCGTACGCGACGAGTTCCCGGAGGTGGAGCGGTTCTTCGAGCACTACGGGGCCACCGTCTTCCACTGCCCCACCTGCGACGGCTACGAGGCGAAGGACGCTCGCGTCGTGGTCTTCGGCTGGAGCGAGGAGGTCACCGGCTTCGCCCTCACGTTGCTGGGGTGGGCGCGGGAGGTGCTGGTGGTGACCGAGGGACGGGCCTTCGAGGGGGACGCGGCGTGCCGAGTCCGCCTGCAGGCGGGCAGTGTGCCGGTCATAGAGGACGACGCCGTGGAGCTGCTGGGCGAACGGGGCCGGCTGGAGGGAGTGCGCCTGCGTGATGCCGGGGTGGTGGCGTGCGACCTTGCCTTCTTCTCCATCGCCCACCACCCCTGCGCCGAGCTGGCCGAGCAGCTCGGGTGCCGCCTGAGCCCCGAGGGCTACGTCGAGGTCGACGACGAGGCGGCGACCTCGGTCCCCGGCGTCTACGCCGCCGGCGACCTCACGCCCGGCCTCCAGCTGCTGCAAGTCGCGGCGGCCAAGGGCGCCATCGCCGGCGTGGCCTGCTCACAGTCGTTGCGCGCCGAGGATCCAGGCCCCGAGGAGTGACACCGGCGACCTGACCGGGGTAGACCAGGGCCATGAACGAGGAACAGGCCGAGGGCCAGCCAGCGGGGGAACGCCTCGACGCTCTCCAGGAGGACATCGACGAGGTGCGGCGCCGGGTGGCGGACGACGACCTGGACGAGGAGCTGGGCCAGGAGGAGCCTTCCCTGCTCGACCAGGGCGAGCGCTCCTTCATGACCGAGGGCGGTGGCGAGGGCCCCGGCGACGACACCATCGTTCCCCCCGGCTGACGCCGCAGGGGGCCCGAAAAAAAATCTCCGGGAGAAGGTTTGGCCGTGCCGCCGGCCGGGCAGAACTGGTTCGTCCCGCCCCCCGGGAGCCCCACGTACCGGGTGAGCCGTTTCGGCTCCCCGGTACGTGCGCGTCCGGCCTCGGTTTTCCACCACACTGCGTGGCCGAGCGCGGGCTTCTACGCCACGCGGGCGGCGGGCGGCGCTTCCTCGAGCAGGTCGAGCACGGCCTGCTCGATGGCACCCTGGGTGGACAGGTGCCCGAACTCGGCGGTCTCTCCCAACAGCGACAACGCCGGCGCGATGGTGACCCCCGCCAGGTAGCGGTCCACCACGCGTGGGTCGACGTAGGACGCCCGGCAGACGGCCGGCGTGTTGCCGAGCCAGTGCGCCACCGAGGTCATGGCGTAGGAGATGGCTCGCTTGCGGGCGGTGGGCGTGCGGGCCTCGATGGACACGGCCAGGCTGACGGCGGCGAGGACCGTGGCGTTCCAGGTCCGGAAGTCCTTGGCGCTGAAGTCGCTGCCCGTGGCGTCCTTGATGTAGGCGTTGATGTCGGCCGACCGCACGTCGTGCCACCGCCCGTCCTCCCGGTAGGCCAGGAGGTCGGGCCCACCGCCCCTCCGGCGCTTGAGTGCCTCCACCACGGCGTACACCTCGGGGTCCACCACCGACTGGATGCGTCGCTTGCCGCTCTTGGCCACGTAGTCGAACCGCACGCCGCCGTCGACGAGGCGCACGTGGCGCTTCTGGATGGTGGCCAGCCCGTAGCTCTGGTTCTGCTCGGCGTAGCCCTCGGTGCCGATGCGGAAGAAGCCGATGTCGAGCAGGCGAGCGGCGCAGGCCAGCACGCGCCGGCGCGACAGCTCCTGGCCGAGCAGGTCGGCGGCGATGACGCCTCGCAGGGCCGGCAGCGCCCGGGCGAACTCCACCATGTGGTCGAACTTCTCCTGGTCCCGCCGGGCCCGCCACGCGTCGTGGTAGCGGTACTGCTTCCGCCCGGCGGCGTCAGTGCCCACGGCCTGGATGTGCCCGGTGGCGAGCGGGCAGATCCACACGTCGGTCCACGCCGGCGGGATGGCCAGCGCGCGGATCCTGGCCAGCACCTCGGGGTCGGTGACCCGCAAGTCGCCGTGGAAGTAGGCGAAGCCGCGCCCGACCCGGCGGCGCCGGATCCCGGGAGTGGAGCAGTCGACCCGCTTGAGGCGTGGCATGGGTCAGCGATTCCCCCGCCGGCGCCTCGGCAACCCGGTGGCTCAGCCGATCAGTCCCTCCGAGGCCAGTGCCGGGCGGAGCTCACGCTCCCAGAAGCGGAAGAAGCCCTCCTGGTCGGGCCCGACCTGGTGGATGTAGACGTGGGTGTACCCGCCGTCCACGTAGCTCTTCACCAGCTCCACGTGGCGGGCCACGTCGGGCCCGCACACCAGCTTCTCGCCGACGTCCTGCTCGGTGACCATCTGGGCGGCCTGCTCGAAGTGCTGCGGGGTGGGCAGGTCCTGCGAGAGCTGGCCCGTGATGGCGGCGTTGGGCCACACCTCGAACGCCGTCTTGCGCGCCTGGTCCTCGTCGTCGGCCCAGCACACCGTGACCTGCCCGTAGCACGGCCTGCCCGCACCGCCCTCCCGGCGGAACGTGTCCATGGTCTGGGGGTCGGGAGAGGTGCCCCACATGCCGTCGCCGACGCGCGCCGCCAGCGACGCCGCCTTGGGCCCGCTGGCCGCCACCACGATCTGCGGAAGCGGGTCGGGGAGGTCGAAGATCGTGGCGTCCTCGACGGTGTAGAAGCGGCCGGCGTGGTCCTGGCTGCCCCCCTTCCACAGGGTGCGGATCACCTCCACCGCCTCTTCGAGCATCTGCAGGCGCACCGGCGCCGGAGGCCAGCGCTGGGCGACGACGTGCTCGTTGAGCGCCTCGCCGCTCCCCACGCCGAGGAAGAACCGCCCGGGCATCAGGCAGGCGGCGGTGGCGGCGGCCTGGGCCACGATGGCCGGGTGGGTTCGCACCGTGGGGCAGGTGACGCCGGTGCCCAGGCGGAGCCGCTCGGTGCGCTGGGCGATGGCGCCGAGGACGCCCCAGACGAACGGGCTGTGGCCCTGGGCCCTCACCCAGGGGTGGAAGTGATCGGAGATGCCGGCGAAGGTGAACCCCACCTCTTCGGCTCGTGCCGCGTAGCGCACGAGGTCGGATGGCGTGTGCTCCTCGCTGGACAGGGCATAGCCGAGCTCGGCGGGCATGTCGATCCTCCTTCAGGGTCGATGGGCGGCGCGGACCTCGACGCGACCATCGACCGCCCGGGTCTCGAGCACTGGCTGGGGGGCCGTCGCCGGGCCCCGCACCACCTCACCGTCGGCCAGGCGGAACGTGCTGGCGTGCCACGGACAGCGGATGCACGCGCCCACCAGCTCTCCCTCGGAGAGCGGGCCGCCCATGTGGTTGCACCGGTCGACGAGCGTGTGCAGGTCGTTCCCCTCGGCGACGACCACCACGTCGACGTCGCCGGCGCGTGTCTTGTGGGGTCGGCCGTCACCGAGCAGGGCCCACTCGCCGGCGTCGTGCCACTCGTCGGGAACCGGCTCGAACGCCGTGCGGTCGAGGCCCGAGCCAAGGCCGTAGGCGAGGTGACCGCCCAGGTACCCGCCGGCCGCGACGGCCCCTAGGCCGGCGAGCGACAGCGCCACGCCCCGGCCACGGCGACCGCGGCGGCGGGCCACGAGGGAGGCCACCTGGAGGCCGACGGCGGTCGTGTTGACGACGGCGTGGACCAGGCCCACCCGGCGGACGCGCTCGTCGTTGTAGTCGGCCCAGTCGGCGGCGCCCGTCATGGCGGTGGGCACCGAGGTCGCCACCCCCAAGGCCACCAGCGCGTCGGCGGCGGGCGCCGCGGAGCGACCGCCGCCCACGTCGAGCACCGCCGCCCACGTCCAGGCGCCGATGGGGAGGTCGGTGAGCAACGGGTGGACGGGGTGGCCGAGCCAGCTGCCGTGCAGCAGGTTCTTCACCGGTGTGGCGTCGGTGAGCCTGGACACGACGGCGCCCAGCCCGTCGGTCACGGGGTCGAGGACGTTCCAGGCCTCGATCCGGCGCAGCAGGTCGTTCAACAGCACCGCGCGTCCCTACCCCCTCGCCGCAGCGGCAATCGCCGCGGCGCCCGCTCGTTGCCCCCGGTTCGTTGCCCCTCGTTCGTTGCCCCTCGTTACCGAGGCGCGTCGTCCTCGTCGAGGACGGGCCCGGGCTGGGCCTGCTCGATGGCGTCGGCCTCGGGCACGTCCACGGCGATGCCCCGTGGCTCGACGAGGTCGGGGTCCCGCGTCGCCGCGGGCAGCTGCTGCTCGTAGCCGTCGGCGTCGGGCACGGGGGAGTCGGGAGCGTCGGTCACCGCGGCAATGTAACGCCGTTTGCCGCGCGGGACGGGTGGGTAGCCGTCGGGCTGAGACATGGCCTCCCGCCCACCCCGCCCTGGGGACCCTCCTGAGTACGTGGTCGCGCACCTCGAGGAGGCGCTCGCCCGCGATGCGCGCGTTGGCGAGCTCGGACTGCGCGTGTTGGTAGCCGACGACGGCGTCGTGGTCACTGGCTGCGTGTCCACCATCGAGCGCCACCACGCCGTCGTCGACGTGGTCAACGAGGTGCTGCCCGGGCACCGGGTGGAGAATCGCACGACGGTCCCGGACTGCTCCGAGCGCGCCGAGATGGAGTCCCTGCCGTGATCCGGGTGGCGGCGGTGGGTGACGTCCACTTCGGTGCCGACTCGGCTGGGCGGCTGCGGCCGCACCTGGCCCACCTCGGCGAGCGGGCCGACATGTTGCTGCTGGCCGGTGACCTGACCAAGCGGGGCCTGGCGGAGGAGGCCGAGGTGCTCGCCGACGAGCTCCGGGACCTGCCCGTCCCGGTGGTCGCGGTGCTCGGGAACCACGACCACGAGTCCGACAGCGCCGACGCCGTCGTCGAGCGGCTGGGCGACGTCGGGGTGCACGTGCTCGAGGGAACGGCGACGACATTGGAGATCGACGGAGCGGTCGTCGGGGTGGCGGGGGCGAAGGGGTTCGGGGGCGGCTTCGCCGGCGCATGCGGCAGCGAGTTCGGCGAGCCGGAGATGAAGGCGTTCATGCGCCATACGGCGGCCGTCGCCGGCCGGCTCGAGCAAGCGCTGGCCTCGGTGGCGTCGGCCGACGTGCGCATCGCGCTGCTCCACTACGCACCGGTCGAGACCACGCTGGAGGGCGAGCGCCTGGAGATCTACCCGTTCCTCGGCAGCTACCTGCTGGCCGAGGCCGTGGACCGCGCCGGCGCCGACGTCGTCCTGCACGGTCACGCCCACGCCGGCTCCGAGCGTGGCGTCACGCCGGGCGGCGTCCCCGTGCGCAACGTCGCCCAACCCGTGCTGGGGCGGGCCTACGCCCTGCTGTGCCTCAAGGCCGGGTCCACCGACTTGAGCTGCGAGCCCGCCGTCCACTGACCCACTGCCGCGTCGAGCTCACGGCCGGGCCACCACCGCCCGCTTGACGCACCGGACGACGGTGCGGTTGCCCACCGTCTCCGGGATGACCTCGTCGGTGAACGTGCGGACGAGCCACAGCCCCCTGCCGTGCTCGGCCTCGGGGTCGGGCGGGTCCAGGGCGAGGAGCGGCCAGTTCATGCCGGCGCCGTCGTCCTCCACCTCCACGACCACGTCGGCGCCCTCGGTGCGGGCCCGCACGATGACCCCCCCGCCTTCCCAGGTGGCGTGCTCCACTGCGTTGGCGCACAACTCGGTGGCGGCCAGGAGCAGGTCGTGCACGGCGTCGGGGTCAACCGGGACCCGCACCAGCCACTCGCGCAGCAACCCACGGCTCACCGACACCGCCGCCATGCTGCGGGAAAGGCGGTGCTCGAACGGACCGAGCGCGGCGGCGATGCGATGGCTCGGCGGCACCCGCCGGCGCAGGATGAGGGCGAGCGAGTCGTCGCGGCGCGCCGCTCCCCGCAGGGTGCGCTCCACGAGGATGCGGGCCTGCTGGGGCGCCGGGTAGGGCGCCGTCTCCTCGGCGAAGCGGCGCAGCGACGCCAACCCGCTCACCACGTCCTTGGTCCCCTCGATCAGCCCGTCGGTGTAGAGGATGAGCGTGTCCGAGCGGTCGAGCGCGACCTCGACGGTCCCCTCCGAGCCCGCTCCGGGCCACCCGATGGGGACGCCCCGCGCGCTCAGCTCGCGTGCCGTGCCCCGCTGTACGAGCAACGCCGGCGGGTGCCCGCCCCCGGCCAGGCGCAGCTCGCCCGTCGACGGGGTGTAGCGCCCGACCAGCAGGGTGGCCACGACGTCAGGGTTCTGGGCGGTCACGATGTCGTCGGCCCGGCGCACCACGCTCTCGAGGGGGCAGCCGTCGAGGACGAGCAGGCGCAGGGCGTGGGTGACGGCCACCGCGTCCTTGGTGGCGGCCACGCCCTTGCCCATCACGTCGACGACGGCGAAGTGCAGGTCGCCGTTGGGCAGGACGATCCAGTCGTGGAGGTCGCCGCCGGTGAGCACCCCCGGATCGGCAGGGGAGTAGTAGCTGCCGAGCTCGGTGAGGGGAACCTCGGGCCGGTCCGGGACCACGGCCGCTTGGAGCTGGTTCACCATCTGTTGCTCGGTGGCTCGGGCTTCCTCGAGGGCACGCCTGGTCGCCAGGTTGTCGAGGGCGACGCCGAGGTGCACCCCGAGGGTCGCGAGGTCCGCCTCGTTCGCCGCGAAGTGGCCTGGCTCGGCGTCGGCCACGAGGAGGATCCCGTGGTTGCCGCCGGCGGAGGGCACGGGCACGGCGAGGACGCTCGCCATGCCCACCAACCCCTCGGCCATGTCGCGGTCGCCCGCCTGGGGAGCGCCGAGGTCGTCGACCCGGACCGGCCGGTTGTTGCGGACGGCGGGGAACAGCACCGAGCGCCGGCGGGGGTCGCCGAGACCGGCCAGGGCAACGGCGATCGGTGACCGAGCCGGCGCCACGATCCAGTGGGGGACCTCGTCCTCACCGAGCAGCCACAGGCCGCTCACGTCGGCGTTGGTGAGGGCGCGCGCCGCCTCCACCGTCCAGGCGAGGATGCGGGGGCGGTCGCTGTCGGCGTGGAGGGCACGGGCGGCCTCGGCGAGGATGGACGGCGCCGGGTCCCCGCCGAGCGCCAGTGGGTTGACCAGCGGCGAGGCCACCGGAGCAGGGTAAGACCACGGCCACGGACCGGCAAGACTCCCGGCGCCGGGTCGCATCGGCAACATGACAGGATCCGGCCCATGGCGGCGAGGACGTGACGGGGCTGGTCATCGTCAACCCGTCGTCGGGCCCCGACGCCGGCGCCGTCGAGGTGGTGGCCGAGCACTTCGTGGGTCACGAGGTGGTCGAGGCCGGCAGCGATGCCATCGCCGCCCTCACCCGCCTGGGGGTCGAGAGCGGCGCCACGTTCGTGGCCATGGCCGGTGGCGACGGGAGCATCCGCTGTGCGGCGTCGGTTCTGGCGGGCACCGGCGTGCCGCTCGTGCCGGTGCCGACGGGGACCCGCAACCACTTCGCCCGCGAGCTCGGCATCGACACGGTGGCCGCCGCCGCCGCCGCCCTCGCCGGCCGGCGCAGGCTCGTCGACCTGGCCGAGGTGAACGGCCATCACTTCGTCAACAACTCGAGCATCGGCTTCTACGCGGCGCTCGTACGCGAGCGCGACCACCACGAGCGCCGCCTGCCGTCCTGGCTGGCCAACGTGAGCGCGGCGTGGGCCCAGGTCCGCCGCGGCCACCGCTTTCGCGTCACCGTCGGCCAAAGACGGTACCGGGCGTGGTTGGTGTTCGTGGGGAACGGGTGCTACGGCGAGGGGCTCACTGACCTGATGAATCGCCAGGCCCTCGATCAGGCCGTGCTCGACGTGCGGGTCCTGCGCGCCGACGCGGCGCTAGCCCGGACCCGGACCGTGCTGGCGCTGCTCGTGGGTCGGCTCGGGCGGTCCTCGTTGCTGGTCCAGGAGCAGGAGGCCGAGGTGGACATCGCGATGCAGGCGACGGTGGAGGTGGCGCTCGACGGCGAGGTGGTGCGCCTGAGCTCGCCCCTGCGGTACCGGTCGCTCCCGGGCGCGCTGACCGTGCTCGTCCCGAGCGAGGCCGATGCTAAGGTCGGCGCCTGAGCGGGGCCGTTAGCTCAGCCTGGTAGAGCACTTGCATGACGCGCAAGGGGTCAGGGGTTCAAGTCCCTTACGGCCCACCCCGAAACCGCAGGTCACGGCGTTGCACCGGCAGGAGAGCGGCCAGCCTCCAGGCCCAGGGGAGCCAAAGGGGGAGCCAATTGGTGGTGCGAGCAGTCGCGATCGGCTTGCGATCACCGCCGCAGCGTGCTCGGAAAGGTCCGGCATCAACCTCGAGGCGCTTGCACTCGCTCGTCGAGCATGCATCGACGCCGAGGGCGCCATGGAAAGGCTCGACGACGACCCTGAGGGCGCGTTTCGGTCCATCGGCCAAGCGATCGAGGGTGCGAAGGCAGCGGCGTCACGAGACAGCGCCTACCTAGTGCTCGTGTCGGACGTCGAGGGGTTGCACGACGTGATGACCGAGCGTGGATACAACGTCGCCGGCGTGGCACGCAGTTACCAGGACGTCACCGAGGTCTGCCGGGCCGTCACCCGTCGAGAGTTGCCAGGTCAGGACGACGCCGGCGACTGAGCGCCGAACATGCCCTCCATGGGCGCTACCGCGGCGCTGACCGCCGGCGCCACGGCGTGGCGGTAGAACCGGGCCGCCATTCGGGTGCCGTCATGGCCGAGGATGTCGGCGACGTGCTCAAGGGGGACGCCGACCGCCGACAAAAGCGAGCATGCGCCGGGCCGCCCTCGTCAAGGCCGCCCTCGTCGACAAGGACCTCGAGGCCATCGCCGCCCTGTTGTGGATCGCTCTCCGCCGCAAGCGCGCCGACCTCGCCTACGAGACGGTGCTCGCAGGGGTGACCCTCCGCTCGCTGCAGTCGGTGACGGATGGCTGAGCGCGAGTTCAAGGTCAAGATCCTCGGCGACGCCACGTCGGCCAAGAAGGCGTTCAAGCGCACGGCCGAGGCGTCGGAGAAGGTCGGCCCGTCGGCGAAGATCGCCAGCCAGGCGCTCGACGACGTCTCCGCCACTGTCACCCGCTGGCTGGGGCCGGCGGCCGGCGTGGCCGACGAGGCCCTCAAGCGCGTCGGCGGCTCGGCCATCAGCTCCGGCAACGCCCTGTCGCTCGGCGTAGGCGCTGGGGCCGCCGTGGCCGGCGGCGCCCTCGTCGCCTTCGCCGCCGATGGCGTCTCCGCGCTGGTCGACCTGGCCGACCAGGTGCGCGACTTCCAGCGGGCCAGCGGCGCCAGCGCCGAGGACTCCTCCCGGTTCGTCGCCGTGCTCGACGACCTCGGCATCTCCTCCGAGGCTGGGTCGTCGGCCATCTTCAAGCTCGGCCGGGAGATCGCCGGCGGGGCACCGAAGCTGCGCCAGTACGGCATCGAGGTCGAGCGCAACGCCGACGGGACCGCCAACTTCACCAAGACGTTGCTCAACGTCGCCGACGCCTACGCCTACGCCAAGGCTCCCGACCAGGCGAGTAAGACGGCCATCGCCTTCGCTGCGTTCGGCAAGCAGGCCCAGGGCCTGTTGCCCCTTCTGGAGAAGGGGCGCGTCGGCCTGCGCGAGTTCTTCGAGGGCGCCGAGCAGCACGGGCAGCTGCTCTCGCAGGAGGACCTCGACGACACGCGCGAGCTGGAATTGGCGATCGACGACCTGCAGGACGCCATGCAGGGCCTGCAGTTCATCGGCGCCAAGGCTCTCGTCCCCTTCCTGACCTCCATCACCGAGACCGGCGCGGAGGCGCTCGGGTACATCGAGCGCCTGAACAAGCGGACCGGCGGGTTCCTGCAGGACATCGGCGAGGGCGCCATCAAGCAGGTCGCGGATCCCTTCGGCGCCGCCATGGATCTCGTGGCCGGCAAGAGCGACAAGGCCACCGAGTCCACGGGCGAGCTGAAGGGCGCCGTGGACGGGCTGGGCGTGGCCTCAGGCGAGACGGCCGGCGAGCAGGTCCTGTTGGGCGAGGCCACCGACACCAGCGCGGAGGCGGCCAAAGAAGCGGCTCAGGCGTCGAAGGACTACACCGAGGCACTCCGGTCCGTCCTCGACGCCACCACCTCGTCGCTCAACTCGACGCTCGCCTACGAGGACGCCGTGGACGGGCTGGCAGACTCCACCGTCACCATCACCGAGAAGCAGAAGGCGTACACCGATGCCGTGCGCGTCCACGGAGCGGGGTCAGTCGAGGCCAAGGGTGCCCAGGACCAGCTGAACGACGCGGTGCGCGCCGCCGCGCGCGACACCCTCGGCGCCGCCGAGGCCAAGCGGAAGATGGCCGCCGACAGCGCCGAGGCGCAAGGCAAGGTGCTGTCCGAGCGCGACGCCTATGTCGTCTACCGCGACGAACTGATCCGCCTCAAGGACCAGGTCGCACCGGGCTCGCCGCTGCGCCAGCACCTGGAGCGGCTCGTCGACGCGCTGCCGCCGCCTGAGGTGAAGTTCGCCGTCGTCGCCAGCACCACCCAGGCCAACGCGCAGCTCGAGGCCCTGCGCCAGCAGTACCTGCGCCTCTTGAACATGCCAGGCGTGCAGGGGCCGTCGATCTTCGGGCCGGTCGGTGCGCCGCCGCAACGCCGTCACTCCGGGGGAGTCATCGAGGGCGTCGGCACCATCAACGGCATGGGGCCGCTGGAGGTCCCCCTCATCAGTGAGCAGGGTGAGTTCGTGGTGCGTCGCTCGGCGGTCCAGAAGATCGGCGTGCCCGCCCTCGAGGCCATCAACCGGATGCACGAGGGCGGCCCGGTCGGCGCCGCCCCGCGTCCTGCCCCCGTGGCCGTGGCTGCGCCGCCCGCTCCGGTGCCCCACGTCACCTACAACGTCTACGTCACCGCCGGCATGGGCACCGACGGCGCCACCGTGGGCGCGCAGGTGGTCGACGCCATCAAGGAGTACGAGCGCCGCAACGGGAAGGGTTGGCGGAGCTGAACGGAGTGGAGGATCGGGAAGCGGAAGGCCGGAGAGATGATCTCAGATGATCCCCGTTGGGGTTCCAAAGGTGTTACAACGTTGCAGCATCAAGACCAACGGGGGCACAAGATGGCGATGGCTGAGCCGGCGGACGATCGCGTCATCGAAGTCGTGGACTATCTGCGAGAGACGATCGCTGACATTGACGAGACGGTTCGCTCTTGGCATCTCAAGCGGACGAAACTTGCAGTTCGCCTCGCTGCGCTTGAAGCGGCGACCGATGGATCGGTTCTCGAAGCAGCAGCGGACTACGAGCGCCGGCTAGGGGAAGACCGACCCTACGAGGCCGCCGAAGATGTTGCTGATCTCGTCAAGGAGGCGCACTCGCGTTTCGTGACGTGAGGTCAGCGCGTTGTACCAGATCGACGGCCGCGAAGTCTTGTTTGAATGGCTGCGGCGACAAGGCGATCCGGAGCGTCGCATGGCGATGCTGGACTGGATCGTCACTTTCGCGTCCAACCCCCTTGCCGGCGCTCAGCGCGTCCCTGGGGTTCGCGCGCCCGTGTTCATTGCCGTCGTCCCACTGAATCCGCCAGTCGTGGTGACCTTCCTTCACGCAGAGCAATTCCGGACGGTCCGGCTTATCAAGATCACGCCGCTTCCGTAGTCCCTCGTCGGAAGCGGGTGCTTCACCGGGCCCCGCTCCGGATGGCGCCCCTCGGGGCGACCCCTGCCCGCCCGCTAAGTGAGAACCGTTCCCACTACGCTGGCGGCGATGGCGGTCAGCGTCCCCGGCGGCAGCATCGGCGCCGCCGGCGTCACGCGGCACTCGCCGGGACTGGCGCACCTCCTCGACGTCATTGCCCAGGCCCGCCCGGCGTGGCACGCCGACGCCCTGTGCCGGGAGTACAACGTTGACTTCTTCGACGAGAGCCCCGAGGGCATGGCGCGGGCCAAGGCCGTGTGCGCCGGCTGCGCCGTGGTGACGGAGTGCCGAGCGGCGGCCGACGAGGAGTGGTCCGGCGTGTGGGGCGGGCTGACGCCACGTGAGCGGGCCGAGGGGCGTAGCGGGCGCAGCGTCGGGTCTGAGCGCCCTCACGGCACCAGGGGGCGCTACAACCTCGGCTGTCGCTGTGGCGAGTGCCGGGAGGCGTGCGCCGCGGCCATGCGGGAGCGGAGGGCGCGAGCGTCGGCGTGAGGCCGGCGGCGGCGTGGGCGGGCTGTTGTCTCAACCCGCCCGGTGGCGCAGCCGGTTCCGCGGCGCCGGTTACGCCACGAGGGGCGCGCCTACCCGGTGGCAGGGGAGCAGGAAACCGGTTCGGTTCCCGCGAAATTGCGGATTCCGAACCGCCTGACTCTCGCCAACACTTCGACGTGTGGAGCCCTACGCCTCCCCGGCCACGATGCGCTCGGCGGTCACATCGCCGAGGCCGCACACCACGTCGACCTCTCTCTCGTCGGGGTTGAGGCCGACGTAGCCCATCGTGGTCTGGACAGAGGCGTGCCCCATGAGCCGCTGCGTGGGGAAAACGTCGCGCGAGCGGTGGTACACCGTCGTGCCGAAGGTGTGGCGCAGACGGTGGGGCGTCGCTGTGATGCCGAGCTTGGTGAACAGTCGAGCGATGTGGAAGCCGACGGCGTTCGGCGTCATGGCCGCCCCGTGGAGTCCGACGAAGACCGGTCCTCTCTCCGGCATCCCGAAGGCGCGCAGCGCTTCGAGGGTGCGGGGGTGTGCCGGCAGGACGCGGTCCTTCTTGCCCTTCCCCTGGGTGACCCGGATCAGCGGCGGCTCCTGGGCGTCGAGGACGTCCTCCCGCCGCAGGGCGGCCATCTCCGCCCGTCTGAGCCCCTGGTAGGCGCCGAGGCACAGCCACGCCTGCATTCGCGGATCGGCAGCCAGCATCGCCTTGGCGAGGTCGGCCGGTCGCATCGGCCGCGGGAGCCGCGAGGGCAGCCGAGGCCGGTCGATGGTTAGGGTCGGGTCCTCCCTCGCCAGGCCCTGACGAACGGCGAAGCGGTAGAAGGCGTGCAGGTGAGCCAGGTAGGTGTAGCGGCCCTGCGCGCTCAGGTTGCGACTATCCAGCCACTTCTCCACGTCGGCCGTCGTCGCGTAGAGGAGGCGCTTCGACCCTGGCCCCCGGCGGTTGCAGAAGGCTCTGAGCAATGCCCGGCGGACCCGGATCGTCTTGTCCGAGAAGTTGCGCCGGCGCTGGTACTCGCCGAAGGCCCATATGGCCCGTTCCTCGGCATCGGTCAGGGGCCCGCCAACCGGCTCGGTCATGGCTGGGCCTGCCTCGCCTCGCTCAGGGCCCGCTCGAGGGTCCCCGGCGAGAGCACGATCTCGCGGTTCTTGAACTCGGCCATGACGACGCTGTGCACCCACTCCGCGCTGCCCTGCAACACGATGGCCAGCCCGATGGCCTCCCGACCGCTGGCGGCACACACGTAGTGCCCCCGGTGCTCGACGACGATCCGGAGCGGAGCGGTCTCGGCCTCGACGGCCTCCAGTTCGTCGCGGACCATGACCGGCGGGAGCGCGGCCTCGACGCGCTCGCCGAGCGCGCCATCGTCGAGCATCTCCTGCACCCAGGAATGGAACAGGTCGGTTTCGGCGAAGTTCAGCTCCATGGCCGCCCGCACGCCGTGACGTTCGGCGTTAGCGAGGGTGTCAGCCCGATCGAACTGGGCGGGCGTCTTGTTCTTGGCCGAGGCCGCCGCCAACGCTTCCCTCCTGCTGCCCATGCGCAGGCGGTCCCCTACCAGTATCTCAACGAGCCACGGCAGGAAGGAGCACTGGTCGAGGGTGGACAGGTCCCCGCCGGCGTCGAGGAACTCGCGGATGCTTCTTGGGGCGCCGGTGCGCATGTCGGTCACGGCGCTGCTCATGCGCCAGCGGCGCGGGGTACGTTCGGCCATGTCGGCACCTCCTGGGGTGTCGGCCAGCCCCCCGGCCGTTCCAGCGGTGCGGGGGGCACTGATTGTCAGGAGGGACTGTACGCCCCGGGTGGGACGATGGGAAGGGGCGCACGAGGGGAGCCAAGAGGGGAGCCAAACGTGGCGACCCACGGTGGACAGCGGCGGACGCTCGACAGGTAGAACCGCAGGTCAGAGCGGATGTGGCGAACGGTGGCGGGCGCAGGTGGACCCCTTGAGAGTGCATGACGCGCAAGGGGTCAGGGGTTCAAGTCCCTTACGGCCCACCCCGAAACGCAGGACACCCCCGTTGGCGCCCTGGTGTGCCGACCCGCCCGGCGGCCCGCTCTCCGGGAAGGACAAGGCCGGACCACCCGCGAAGAAGGGGCCTCCGCGAGGCCCCTTCCATCGTTTCGTTCCTGCCCCCTGGCAGCGTCCCGGCCCCCCCGGTTCGCTGTTGGGAGAACTAGTAACACCACGAGGTGGACAGTTCAAGCCCTTCCTGGCACGATTGACGGCGTCCCGCCCCCCGGGAGCCACGGAGCCCCTGGCCTCGAGCTGGGGGCTCCGGCGCGTCGGGCCCGCCGGCCTCGATGTGCTCCACCGTCGTCTCGGGCTGTCGAGCGAGCACTTGACGACGACCGGCGACGGAACCTCAGGTCACACCTGTTCGCCGAGGCCCGCCCGCTGTGGCTCGTCGACACGCTCTGCCGGAACTACCGCGAGATCGACTGCTTCACCGAGAGCCCGGAGGGCATGGCGAAGGCGAAGGCGGTCTGTGATCGGTGTGCCGCCCTCGAGCAGTGCCTGCCGGCGGCGTTCGGCCAGCCCGGTCGGTGGGGTGTATGGGGCACGGTGACGCCGCGCCAGGGTGGGATGGGGCGGGGCGAAGCTGGTTTCACGCTCGTCGGAGCAGCGGTCCCCGCGATCCGGCAGTCGAACTCGCTTCACTTGACGCCCCCCTTGTCACACCAGCCTCGGGACCACGTCCCGATGGCGGCCTTCCCGATGCTCCTCCACTCCTCTACTGCCGGCGTCGGGCGCCTCGCCACCGTGGGGGCAGGCGTCTTCGCGAAGGGGTGGTAGTACCGCCCCTTCAGGCCGACGGCTCATGACAGGGGAGGCGGGCGGCTGAGGGTCGTGCCGTGAGAAGACCCACAAGCACACGCTCGGCTTCAGCTCCACTCGGACCCCACCACGGCGCGCCCTCCTTCTCGCTCCAGTGCAGCCTTGCGGAACTGGGGCGTGACGGGCAATGGGTCATGTGACCAGTTCAAGAGCCATGGTGCGGCACCGCCGAGGCCCCGTGATGGGTGGGCTGTCTGCTCAACCCACCCGACGGCCCGGCCGTTCTCCCTAGCCGGCCCGCCGGCGGGCGCCTACCCGATCGCGGGGAAGAACGAAACGGACGCTCGACGCGAAGAAGGGGCCCCTCAGGCCCCTTCCTCGTGAACCCGCCCCGGGTGGTGGACCAGCTCCCGGTCGATCTCGTAAAAACCTGTAACACCTCAAGCTGGACAGTTCAAGCCCTCTCTGGCAGGATGGCGGCATCCCGCCCCCCGGGAGCCACGGAGCCCTTGGCTTAGGCCAGGGGCTCCGGCGCGTCGACCTCGCCCGCGGTGCGCCGTCGCCCGGGTTGGCGCTGATGGCCCGGTGACGGCGCGGGAGCCGTCGCTCGCCTCCTCTTCCCGTCCACCCGCACAGCCCGCTGATGGCGGTGCTCGGGACCCCGCGAGGAGGGCCCGAGCGGCGACCGGTTGGGAAATGCCGCCGTGAACGAGCGCGTGATTGCCGTCCGCTCCGGGTCCCTCGATGCGGATGCCGCTCGACTGGATCTCCCGGCCCCGCCCCATGCCCGGGGTGCCGATCTCCGTGGCGCCGCACATGGAGCTCGGTTGCCCCGAGCCCGGCGATCCGGCGAGCGCGTGTCGGCCCCGCGTCGGGGAGCCCTCCGCGTTGTCGATGTAGACGGGAAGGCCGGCGGCGTCGGTGACGCCGACGTTTCGCAGGTCGTTCTCGTTGATGTTGTTGTGGCGCGATCCGACGACGGTGATGCCGTCGCCGTAGAGGCAGGTGACGGCGGCGATCTGCTCCCTCTGCTCCCGCGTGGGACCTGTCTCGGGATCGACGACGATCGATCTCGGGTCCACCGACTCGATCGTGTCGTTGACGTTGTCCTGCACGGTGAGGCGGGTGACGGTGTTCCCCGACCCACCTTCGATGGCCACACCGGCGTCGAAGCCCCGCACCGTGCCGTTCCTGACGGTGACGCCCCTCACGCCCTGGAGGAGGATGCCGGCCTGCTCCATCTCCCGCTTCGTCCCGGAGACGGTGTGCCCGTTCAGGTCGAGCGTGATGTTGTCAGCGGCGACCACGATGCCCTGCCCGCACGCCGCCCAGGCCGATGGCCGACGGCCGACGGCCGACGGCCGACGGCAGGAACGCGCGTGTTCCTCGTTGGAGTCTTCTCACGCGTTTCGCCCATCCTTCGTCGGGGCCCCCGCCCGCGACCCGGGGCTGGTGGTTTCGCAGTCTCCGCGCGCCGGGGCAAATATCACAGTAAGTGCACTAGTACCGGTAACGGCAGATTGACCGTTCGCGACAGCGGCGCGACGTAGCGGCCCAACCCTCGAGCGGCGCCCGGCTGGGCCCTGTATGGTCAACGTCAAGAACACAGGGGGGCGTGATGCGGCGGAGCACCCTGGGTCATCCTCGACCGATGACCCGCGGAACCGGCAAAAACAAGCGGGGCCTCGGGAGGCCGCCGGCCGCCTTGCGTTGGTCGCCGGTGGTCGCGGTGCTGATCGTCGCCGGGCTGCCCGTGGCAACGTCGACCGCCGCCATCGTGGCCTCGCCGACGTTGCTCGGGACGTATTACGGGAATCAGGGCTGGGCCATGCGCGACGTCAAGGCGCTGGAGACGTGGCAGGGGCGGAACCACGCCGTGGTGGAGCTGTTCACCAACTGGAACGCGTCGCACAAGACGCTCGACAACCTGTTCGGCCAGCAGCTGCCGAACGTGTGGGCCAACGGCAACGTGCCGCTCGTGACGTGGGAGCCGTTCACCTCGGCGAACACGCCGAGCGACGTTGAGGTCCACATCGCTCGCGGCGACTACGACACCTATCTCAGGGCTTGGGCGGGCCGCCTGGCGGCATTCGTCGCCGGCCCCGACGGGCGACCGGATACCGGCGACGATCGTCGTGTGTACGTCCGCCTCGGGCACGAACCGAACGGGGACTGGTACCCGTGGGGGGCGGCGGTCGGCGGCAACCGGCCCTCCGACTACGTCGCCATGTGGCAGCGAGTTCGCCGCCTCGTGATGACAGCCGCCGGCCTCGGGCCGTCGACCGTGCAGTGGGTGTGGGCGGTCAACGCCGAGGATGTCGGCGGCGTTCGCGCCGAGGAGTTCTACCCGGGCGACGGCGACGTGGACTGGGTGGCGGTCGACGGCTACAACTGGGGCTCCAGCGAGTGGTGGTCGTCGTGGCGGCCGGCGGCCGACGTGCTCGGCCCGATGGTGGACCGGCTCCGGGCCCTGGCCCCCGCGAAACCGCTGGCCGTCACCGAGGTGGCATCGACGACGGCAGGCGCCGGCGTGGCCGCGAAGAGCGCCTGGATCACGGACCTGTACTCGTGGCTGCCAGCCAACGGGGTCGCCATGGTGGTGTGGTTCAACACCGACAAGGAGACCGACTGGGCGGTGTTCGGCGGATCTGCCGGCGACGAGTCGTTCCGCTTCGGCCGGACCACGTACCGCTCGTACTCGTCGTACCGCAAGGCGGTGCGATCAGGATCCTATCGGGGAAGCGACGTGGCCAATCCCAGGCTCCTCACCGACGACCAGTTCGCGGGCCGCTGACCGCGATTCCCCAGGGGCGGACGGCTCGAGCACCGGGATCAACTGGCTGCCGAAGAGCGCGAGCGCGAGGCGCGCTGTCGTGTTGTCCTGTCCGGGCGTGTATTCGAGGCCGACGACTGCTTCGTCTCCGGCCATCCGCACCGAGCGGACCGTCGCGTCCAGCTCGAGGTTCACGTCACCGAAGGCGATGGAGAGGCGCCGGTCGCGGGGCCGGTCCACCCAGGCGGCCGCCGTCGCCTCTCCCCCCGCGGCGATGGTGATGCGGGCGCCCGTCAGCGATATGTCGTCGACGCGACAGTCGCGGCCGTCGAGCCGGCCCGGCATCGCGATGTCGAATCGGACGCTGGCCCGCCGCTCGCCGGCGAAGCGTTGCGACCGGATTCGGCGCATGGCGACCACGACGAAGACGGCGTTCACGACCAGCCAGAAGGCGGCGCCACACGCGGCCCACGGCTCGCGGTACTGCGTCGGGGTGCGCCCGGTGGCCGACAGCGCGAACCAGGCGGCGGCGGCCACGCTGGCCACCAGCGAGAGTGAGAGCAGCCTTGGCACGGGCATGCGGGAGCGCTCGTCGCCCATGCGCCCCTTCGGCGTCACCGCGAAGGGGCGGCGGCCGGGCCGGAAGAGGGTCAGGGTGGCCCGCAGGTTCGGGGTCATCCGCACGAGCTCGAAGACGGTGGAGATGCCCTGTGGCGCGAAGCCCCGTCCCAGGAGGGCGAGCGCCATCCGCTGGATGACGAAGGTGCCGCCGAAGGCGAAGGCGAAGGTCACCGGATGAGCCCGGATGGGCACGGCGCCGGTGAACAGGACCGCGGGCGGGAGCAGGAGGTAGCCGAGGGACCGCCAGGCGTCGAACCAGCCCAGGAGGGTGGCGGCATAGGCGATCCGCTGCCGTAAGCGCAGCCCGGAGACGACCAGGGGGTTCTCGGTACGCAGCACCTGCATGGCGCCGATGCCCCAGCGCAGTCGCTGCGACTGGTACTGCTGCGCGTCGCTGGCGGCCAGTCCCCGGGCCAGGACCTGATTGTGGTAGACGCTGCGCCATCCCCGGCGATGGAGGCGGATGGTGGTGTGGATATCCTCGGTCACCGTGTCGGTGGCGACGCCGCCGACCTCGCGGAGGGCGGCGACCCGCACCACCGCCCCCGTCCCGCACCAGAAGGCGGCGTCCCAGCGGTTCTTTCCGGGTTCGATCGCCCGGTAGAACAGGGCCTGCTCGTTGAAGCGGGCCCGCCGCTGGCGACGATCCGCCCAGCTGCGGTTCGTGTCGTGCTCGAACGAGTCGAGGTTGTAGAAGTCCTGGGGCGTTTGGACCACGGCGACACGGGGGTCGTCGAAGTAGCCGAGCGTGCGGACGAGGAACCCTGGGGCGGCGACGTGGTCGGCGTCGAGCACGGCGACGAGGTCGGCGTCGATGAGTTCGAGGGCGTTGTTGATGTTGCCCGCCTTGGCGTGAGAGCGATCGGTACGGGCCAGGTAACGGGCGCCCAACCGCTCGGTCAGCACCCGGATCTCAGCCCGGGCGCCGTCGTCGAGCACCCACGTCTCGTG
This sequence comes from Actinomycetota bacterium, assembly GCA_030773495.1. Classification (GTDB taxonomy): domain Bacteria; phylum Actinomycetota; class Acidimicrobiia; order Acidimicrobiales; genus JALYMX01. Next base: position 19,527 of record JALYMX010000459.1, read on the forward strand.
CGCCGGCTCGAGGGCCACGGCGGCCGCGATGGCCGGGAGCAGCACTTCGGCCGGCTCGTTGTAGGTCGGGATGAGGACGGCGACCCGCGCGTCTGCTCGGTGCCGCTCCGGAGCGGGCTCGAGCCCATCGACGTCCCACAAGGAGAAGGTGAACAGGACCAGGCCCACCACGGCGTGCAACTCGAGGAGGAACAGCGGTACCGACAACCACCAGAAGGCCAGGTCGAGGGTGAACAGCGCCCGCCAGGAGACGTAGACGAAGCTGACGGCGATGGCGACGAGCGCGACAGCGCGCATGATGAGCCTGCGCCGCCGTGGCTCCCGCTCGAGCAGCTCTGAGTCCGCGAACGAGGCCAGAGACGGCCCGGCCACGACGCCCGACGACGTGACAGGCTTGAACACGGTGAAGGCATCGGCAGGCCGGCCCCGGAGATGGAGACGAAGTTCCCGGCGATTCGACCACGAGACCGTGCCCAGGTAGAGGCGCCGGCGGCCGGCGGGATGGCCCACGGCCGGCGGCGACCACGTTCGGCGGCGTTACGACGATCCGTTGGACGGCGCGGGGCGTCCGGCGACGGCGTCGGCCAGGCGCAGCAGCTCCATGGGAACCGGGAAGATGAGCGTGGAGTTCTTCTCGGCGGAGACGTCGACCAGGGTGGAGAGCACCCGGAGCTGCATGGCCGAGGGATGGTCCTCGAGCACCGCGGCGGCCCGCCCGAGCGACTCGGCCGCCTCCAGCTCGCCCTGCGCATGGATGACCTTCGCCCGCCGTTCCCGCTCGGCCTCGGCCTGGCGAGCCATGGCGCGGCGCATCGTCTCGGGCAGCTCGACGTCTTTGACCTCCACCAGCGTCACCTTGACGCCCCAGGGGTCGGTGAGCCCGTCGATGATCTGCTGGAGGCGCTGGTTGATCTCCTCGCGCTTCACCAGCAGGTCGTCGAGGTCGATCTGACCGAGCACGCTGCGCAGCGTGGTCTGGGCCACCTGGGAGGTGGCGAAGGCGTAGTTCTGGATCGACACCACCGACCGCACCGGGTCCACCACGTTGAAGTACGTAACGGCGTTGACCCTGACCGTCACGTTGTCGCGCGTGATGGCGTCCTGAGGCGGAATGTCGAACGTCACCGTCTGCAGGTTCACCTTCACCATGCGGTCGATGACGGGGATGATGAGGAACAGGCCCGGTCCCTTGGCCCCGATCACCCGGCCGAGGCGGAAGATCACCCCGCGCTCGTACTCGGCGACGATGCGCACGGACAGGGCGAACAGGACCAGGAGGAGCACGACCGCGCCCCCTATCCCGTAGAGCAGCGCCTCGTTCACTTGTCGTACCTCCTAGTTGTCCTGTTGGGTGCGGTCCTCGTCGCCGGCTCGCTCGCTGGCTTCGACCACCAGGTCGAGGCCCTCCACGTCCACGACTCGCACCTCCTGGCCGGCGTGGAGCTCCCCGTCGCGGCTGCGCACCGCCCACCACGCCCCCTCGACGAACGCCTGGCCGGCGGCCGCTCCGGTGACGCGGGCAACAGTGACCTGGCGGCCGACGAACAGGCCGGGACCGGTGGTGGTCGACGGGGCGTTGCGGGCGCCGGTGGCCAGGCGACCGGCCACCACGACGGCGCCGCCGACCACGACGGCGATGGGGAGGACGACGCTGGCGCTCACCCCCACCCCGGGAACGCCGCGGAACAAGAAGACGCCGCTCAAGAGGAGCGACACCGCCCCACCGACGGCGGCGACGCCGATGCCCGGGGCCAGCACCTCGACGACGAAGAGCGCGACGGCGAGGGCGAGCAGCAACAGGCCGACGACGTTCACGGGCAGCACGGCGAGCGCGAACAGGCCGATGAGCATGGACAGCGCGCCGACCACGCCGGCACCGCCCAGCCCGGGCGTGGCCAGCTCGTAGATGAGCCCGAGGCTGCCGAGGCTGAGGAACAAGAAGGCCAGGTTGGGGTCGGCCAGGTGCTGCTGGATGCGCCGGAGCAGCCCGAGATCGTGCTCGTTCACCACCGCCCGAGCCGTCCGTAGCCTCACCTCCCGCTCGTCAGCCAGCTCCACCTGCCGGCCGTCCACCGCTTCGAGCAGCTCGAGCAGCGAGGGGACCAGGAGGTCGACGGCGCCCAGCTCCACCGCCTCCACGGCGGGCACGGCGCGGCCCTCGCGGACAGTGGCGCCGGCGAACTCGACGTTGCGGCCCCGCAGGCGGGCGATGGACTCGGCGAAGGCGGCAGCGTCGTTGACCACCTTGCGCTCCACGTCGCCGCCCTCCAGGTCGACGGGGGTGGCGGCGCCGATGGTGGTGCCGGGGGCCATGGCGGCGATGTGGGCGGCGAAGGTGATGATGGCGCCAGCCGACGCCGCCCTCGATCCCTGCGGGCTGACGTACACGATCACGGGCACCCGGGCCGACAGGAAGTGGCGCACGATGCGGCGCATCGAGGTGTCGAGCCCGCCGGGCGTGTCGAGGCGCACGACGTACGCGTCGTAGCCGTCTCGGGCGGCACGGGCGATGCCGTCCACCAGGTGGTCGGCGACGACGGGGGTGATGGTCGCCTCGACGGTCGTGGCCAGCACGCGTGGTGGGCCTTGGGTGGCGGCGCCGGCGGCGGTGGGGGGAGCGACGGCGTCGATGACGAACGTCAGCGTCAGGAGGACGACCGCCGCCGCCAAGGCGAGGACCGAGGTGCGACGGCTGGGGGTGCGGGCTGGCGCCATTGTCGTTTCGTGGCCTCGATTCCGACGCCGGCCAGGCTTCCCGGCACTCCCTGCCGGGTCCTACCCACCCGACTCATCGTTTCGCGCGGCGAGAGCTCCGGGTGCGCAGGATTGGCGCGCCGTACTGTTACTGCAGGATCAGTCGCCCTCGTCGTTGATCTCGTTGTCGCCGATACGGTCCTCGCCTTCGTCGTCGCCGCACGCCGCGGGGGCGAGCACGAGGCCAAGGGCGAGGATGGCGGCGCCGACGCGCCGGAGGAGTGAGGTCGTCATCGCCTTCTCCTACCCGCCGGGGCCGGGCGAGATACTTGGCGCTTTGGAGGTCCCGTGGCGTCGCGCGTACCGTCCGGCGCCGTGAGCGCAGACCCCGTGTTCGCCCACGGCGTGGCCAGTGCCGACCCGACTCCTGACGCCGTGGTGCTGTGGACGCGAGTGTCGGGTGCGACGGGGGACGTCCGCGTCGGGTGGCGGGTCGCCACCAGGCCCGAGCTCGACCAGGTGGTGAGGAGCGGGGAAGCGGTGGCCGGCGCCGACGCCGATCACACGGTGAAGGTGGACGTGCACGGGCTGGACCCGTCCACCACGTACTTCTACGCCTTCGAGGCGAACGGGCACCGCTCGCCCGTCGGGCGCACGCGCACCGCCCCGCGTGGTCACACCGACAACCTGCGGCTCGCCGTGGTGTCCTGCGCCTCGTGGGCCCACGGGTTCTTCAACGCCTACCGCCACGTGGCCGAGCGCGACGTCGATCTCGTGGTGCACGTCGGCGACTACCTGTACGAGAACGCGGGTGCCGGCAGGAGGTCCGTCCGGGCCCACGTCCCCGCCCACCGGTTGCGCACCCTGGGCGACTACCGGGCCCGCCACGCCCAGTACCGCAGCGACCCCGACCTGCAGCGTCTGCACCAGCAGCACCCGGTGGTGGCCGTGTGGGATGACCACGAGATCGCGGGGAACACCTGGCGCGACGGAGCCGCCGACCACGACCCCACCCGAGACGGCGACTGGGAGCGCCGACGGGCGGCGGCCGTGCGGGCCTACCTCGAATGGGTGCCGCTGCGCCTCCCCGACCCCGTCGATCCCCACCGGATCTGGCGCAGCTTCGCCTTCGGCGACCTGGCGCAGCTGGCCATGCTCGATACCCGCCTGGCGGGGCGGGACCGGCCGCTGGCGCGGGGCGAGCGGGCCGTGCTCACCGTCGGCGACCGCCGCCGGTCGCTGCTCGGCTCCGCCCAGCGGGAGTGGCTGCGCGAGGAGCTGCGGTCGTCGACGGCCCGTTGGCACCTCGTGGGCAACCAGGTGATGATGGCGCCGCTGCGGGTCCTCGAGGTACCGCCGCCGCTGCGTCGCCTGCTGGGCGGCCTGGTCGCCGGCGGCGTCGGGGTGAACGCCGGCCAGTGGGACGGCTACCCCGAGGAGCGCGCCTCGCTGTTCGGGTTCTTGGCCGAGGAGGGGATCGGGAACGTCGTCGTGCTCACCGGCGACGTCCACTCCTCGTGGGCCGGTGAGCTCACGCTGCAGCCCGACGACGGCGGGGGCGTGGTCGGCGTCGAGTTCGTCACCCCGAGCGTGACCGCTCCCTCGTTCGTCCGCACCGTCGCTCCGCCGCTCCCGGGCGTGCGGGCCGTGCTGCCCCGGATCGTGGCCCGCCAAAACCCGCACCTGCGCTTCTTCGACCTGGAGGGCCACGGGTACGTCGAGGTCGACGTGGACGCCGAGCGGGTGCGAGCCGAGTGGTGGCACGTGGACGGGGTGGGCAGGCGCCGGCCGGGGGAGCGACTGGTGGCGGGCTGGGAGGTCAGGGACGGGGCCGCCCGGCTGCATCCCGTGCAGGGCCCGCTGCCCGCCCGCCGCCACGTGCCCCCGCCGGCGCCGGCCGAGCGCTGACGCTCGTCGCGGTCAGCGTGACCCCGCCTCGTCCTCCTCGCTCGCCGGGGGCTGCTCGTCGTCGGCCTCGGGCGGCGCGTCCAGCGGGGTCTCGTCGGTCACGGCCTTGGAGCTCACCGGGTCGTTCGTGGACATCGTGTTGTCGGCCTCCTCTCCGCTGAGCGGGCAGTCGTCGGCTCGAGGGCACCACCGAGCGGCGCGAGGACACTAAGGGCCCGCCGAAGAACTACTTGCGCGGCCGCAGGCCGCAATCTGGCCCTGCGACAACGCCAAACGTAGTCGCGGCCGCGCAAGTAATTCTAAGGCGGTCCCTAACGCTGGGAGCACGCGGCCGCGTCGGGCACGGCTCCACCCAGCGAGGGCACGGCCGCGCCGGAGTGACCAGGTCCCCCGACCCTCGTAGGATCGTCGCGACGGCACCCCGAGGATGGATGATGCCCCGATGAGCCCCGAGGTCGACGGCGACGAGCGGCCCGACGCCGAGCTCGTCCGTCTCGCCGCCACCGGGCACCAGGCGGCGTTCGGCGAGCTGTACCGGCGCCACGTGGACCGGGCGCGGTGGGTGGCCAGGGGCGTGACGTCCAACGCCGAGGACACCGCCGACGCCGTGGCCGAGGCGTTCGCCAACGTGTTCCGCGTGGTGCGCTCGGGGCGGTTCCCGGAGGACGCGGAGTTCCTGCCATACCTGGTGACGGCGGCCCGCAGAGCGGCCATCGACCAGGTGCGGCGCGCCTCGCGCACGGTGGCGGACGGCGACATCGAGGACCACGAGTGGGCGGCCACCACCACGAGGCCGTCGGAGCGGGTGGTCGCCGTGGAGAGCGCCACGCTCGTCGCCCGGGCCTTCCACGGACTGCCCAGCCACCTGCGCCTGGTGCTCCAGCTCGTGGAGGTCGAGGGCAAGTCGATGCGGGAGGCCGCCGCCCTGCTCGGCATCAGCCCCAATGCCGTCGCCCAGCGGGCCGTGCGGGCCCGCGCCCGGCTGCGCCAGCGGTACCTCCAGGCGCACCTGGCGCCGTGGGCCGAGGAGCGCTGCCGCCAGACGGTGAGCCAGCTCGGCGCCTATGTCGGTGAGGGGCTGGCGAACCGCGACGTCCAGCGGGTGGAGGCGCACCTCGAGGGCTGCGAGCGGTGCCGTCAGCGGGTGGTCGAGCTGCGCGAGCTGGGCGCGGTGCTGCGCCGCGCCGTCCCGGCGTTCCCGCTCGACGCCGCCGGCGCCGGGCGCCGGAAGCGCTAGCCGCTAGCCCCTCTCGACGGGCAGCCTCAGCGGATCGCGATGCCGCCCGGCGGCGGGAGGGCGATCAGCGTCCGCCCCGGCGCCAGCTTCACCGGGTTGCCGGCGGCGTCGGTGTAGCTGGTCACGGCGGTGTTCGAGGTCTTCGACCACTTGACCGGCGCCTGCTTGCCCTGCGAGAGCACGACGGCGTCGCCGCTGCCCACGATGGCGGCCTCGTCGACCACCGACCCGCTCGGGTCGCGGAAGCTCGTCGGGCGGTAGGAGGTGATCTGGATGATGACGTTGGCGAAGCCGAGCTGCTCACCGCCCGCCGTGACGTGGGGCGCGCCGTTCACGGACCGCTTCCACAGTCCGGAGGCGGGGTCGAAGTCCACGGTGAACGACGAGCGGGCGCCGAAGCCCACGCTGGCCGACGTGGCCGGCCCCGCCGCGGCCGGCGCAAAGGCCTCGCCGGCGCCGAGGAACTCGGACAGCCGCGGCGGGGCCTTGGCTCCCTCGTCGGCCAACGAGCGCAACGTCGGCGTCGAGGTGTAGGTCTTGTACGGCCGGCGCTTGCCGGGCGGGTAGGTGAAGCCCTCGGACGACGCTCGCTCGCTCACCACCGTGACCGGCTGCTGGCGGGCCAGCTCCTCGAACGGAGGGATGCCGCCGGCGAAGGCGAACACCCCGCCGATGGCGGCCACGAGGCCGGCGTCGGTGGAGCGAACGGAGCGCACCGGGCCCACCAGTTCTGCGTCCTGCGAGTGGAACACGGCGATGAAGCGGGTGATGCCGCCCTCGACCTTCTCCTCGATGAGGACGTCGGCCTTGTCGATGCCGCTCTGGGGCCGGCCCTGGGGGCCGTTGTCCACCTTCACAGCCACCGCCGGGCGGGACGCGATCGACCCGTCCTGCAGCAGCACACCGGTCAGGGGGGCGGGCGTGGGCGCCAGCGTGGTGGACGGTGCGTCGTCCCCGTCGGGGCCCGTGGCGGAGTCGTCGTCGCCCCCGCCGCAGGCGGCGGTCAGGACGGCCACCGCGGCGAGCGACGCGGCGAGTCGGCGGAAGGCGATGTGGCGCAACGCGGTCATACGGCATGATCGCAGATCCTCACGGGACCGCCGCGACGCCGTGCGAGGATTGAGGATGCTCCGCAGACTTCTCGTGGTCCTCGTCGTGTCCTCCCTGGCCGCCGCCTGCGGCGGCGACGACGACGCCTCCGCGCCCACCACCACCTCCACGCCGGCCTCCACCGAGGCCCCGCCGCAGCCCGCCGGCGACGTCGCCCCTCTCACCGGCCTCCCGCAGCCGGACGCCGCCCGGCGCCAGCGCGCCGCCCTCGTCGTGAAGCTCGACAACGCGCCCAAGGGCCGGCCACAGGCGGGGATCAACCAGGCCGACGTCGTGGTCGTCGAGAAGGTGGAGGACGGCGTCACCCGGCTGTTCAGCATCTTCCAGTCCAACGACGCCGACCCGGTCGGCCCCGTGCGCTCGGCCCGATCGACCGACGTCGCCTTGGTCGGGCCGCTGCGCGGCCCCCTCTTCGCCTACGCCGGCACCAACGCCGCCTTCCAGCGCCTCGTCGACGCCGCCCCCCTGGTGGACGTGGGGTTCAACAAGGCCAGCGGCGAGTACCGCCGCCAGGGCGGCCGCCCGGCGCCGTACAACCTGTTCGCCACGACCAGCGGGCTGTTCAAGCGGGCTGCGCCCGACGCCGCCCCGCCGGCCCCGCTCTTCACCTACCGGGCCGCGGGGGCGGCACCGGCCGGGGGCGAGCCGGCGGCCGGCGTCCACGTCGAGTACCGGGGCCGCAACATCACGACCCGCGTGGACTATGGCTGGGACGCCGGCGCCGGGGTGTGGCGCCGGTCCCAGGACGGCACGCCGCACGTGGACACGGCGGGCGCCCAGGCGTCACCGAAGAACGTCGTGGTGCAGTTCGTCACCTACCGCGACACCGGCCAGCGCGACACGTCGGGCGCCGTCGTGGACGAGGCGGAGCTGATCGGCCAGGGCGACGCATGGGTGCTCACCGACGGCAAGGTGGTGAAGGGGCGGTGGTCCAAGCCGTCGCCCGACGCCGTGACCGCGTACGCCGACGCCGGAGGGGCCCCGGTGGCGCTCACGCCGGGCACCACATGGGTCGAGCTGGCGCCGCCCGGCACCAGCGAGCTCAGGGGCTGACGGCGCGCGGGTTTCCGCGCGAGTGCGGGGGGAAGGGTCAATCGCACAAGCCACTCACAGGAGGAAGGCCATGCCGAAGGTCGATCCCGAGACGCACGAGCCGATGAGTGACGCGCCCGACGGCCCGCTGGACCAGGCCGGCGGGAAGCACGAGAGCGACGAGGGGATGGAGGACGCCAAGCCCAACGCCTCCGATACCCCCACGTCGAAGATCGTCGGTCGGTAGCACCCCTCGCGCCGCCTCGGGCCGCCGGCGCCGGCCGGCGGCTCAGGCGGCGACGTCGCGTCGCCGGAGCGTGACGGTGGCGACGGCAGCGAGGGCGAGGGCGAACGACGCCAGCGTGAGCGCGGCGGTGACCACCGAGCGCTCGAACGGCACCCCCTCCAGGCGCCGGCCGGTGAGGAAGATGGCCGAGTTCTCGCCCACCAGCCACTCGGTCAGCTCGGGCTTCCACGCCCGCACCACCGCCTCACCGACGGCCAGGTAGGCAAAGGCCACCCCGAGCGCGGCCGCCGTGCTGCGGCCGATCATGGCGACGGACGCCCCGACCACGGCGGCCAGCCCGGTGAGGGTGGCGCTGCGGAGCAGGGCACCCGTCGCCCCGCGCAGCCAGAGGGCATCCGCTCCCTCGGTCGTACCCCGCAGGGCCACGGAGGGGAGCAGGGCGGCCGAGAACACGAGCTGGAGCGCCACGGCGATGACCGCCGCCAGGAGGCCGGCGACGGCGATCTTGGCCACCGCCAGGCGCGTCCGCCGGGGCTCCCACGTGAGCAGCGTCGTGAACGTGTTCGCCTTCCACTCGGCGCCGATCATCGACGCCCCGCCGACCAGGGCGGCGATGGCGAGGAACACCGTGGTCACGGCGAGGATGGGGTCCCCGCCGTCCGCCGGCCACAGGTCGGTCAGGTGGAGGCGCCGGTCGTAGTGCTCAGGGCGGATGTGGCGCCGGCACACCGCCTCGGCCCGGGACCGGTCGCCGGCGAAGGTGTCCCCCCCGGAGCCGACCGTGACCTGCGCGCAGTGCGCCACGTCGGCGGCGCGCTGGGCCCTCGCCGCCGCCGCCCGCTCCGGCGTCAGCTCCTCGGCGTTGGCGAACACGGCGACCCCGGCAATCGTGGTCGCCACCAGCGCCAGGCCGACGAGCACCCGGGTCAGGCGCCGGGACAGGTAACGGCCGGCCACCGAGGCCAGGAGCGCCCTCACGCCGGTTGCCCGGTGAGTTCCAGGAAGACGTCCTCCAGGCTCACCTCCAGCGGGCGCAGCTCGGTGAGCCACAGCCGGGAGGCGGCCAACGTCTGGCTCACCCGTGCCGCCTCCGACGGCGGGAGGTCCACGTGGAGCCCGTCGCCCTCGAGGCGTGCCGCGATCCCGGCGGCCCGCAGGGCGGCGAGGCCGGCCGGGAGGTCGTCGAGGCGCACCACGAGGGCGCCGGCGCGGCGGGCGGCGAGCACCTCTTGGACGGGCCCGGCGGTGATGCACCGCCCCTTGTGCAGGATGGCCACGCGGTCGCACGTCTGCTGGATCTCGCTCAGCAGGTGGCTGGACACGAACACGGTGCGTCCCTCGTCGCCCAGTCGCCGGATGAGCTGGCGCGTCTCCTTGATGCCGGCCGGGTCGAGGCCGTTGGCCGGCTCGTCGAGCACGAGCAGCGCCGGGTCCTTCAGCAGGGCGGCACCGAGGCCCAGCCGCTGGCGCATCCCGAGCGAGTACGTCTTCACCAGGTGGTCGGCCCGCTCCGCCAGGCCGACCCGTTCCAGCACCTGGGCGACGCTACGGCGACCGATGCCGTCGAGGCGGGCGAGCAGCTCGAGGTTGCGCCGCCCGGAGAGGGTGGGGAACAGGGTGGGCGCCTCGACGATGCACCCCACCCGCCGGATGACGTCGGGCAGGCTGCGGGGCACCTCGGCGCCGAGCAGGCGGGTGGTGCCAGCGGACGGCCGCACGAGCCCCAGCAGGCAGCGGATCGTGGTCGTCTTCCCGGAGCCGTTGGGGCCGAGGAAGCCGAACACGCCCCCCTCGGGGACGCACACGTCGAGCCCGTCGACGGCGACCGTGGGCGCGGCCCGCAGCCGCCGGTAGACCTTGCGCAGCTGCACCGTCTCGATGACGTCCACGGGCGGCTCCCTCGCTCGACGCGCCGGGCCATCGTAGGGGCGGGCACGGGCGGCCCTGACGGGGCCGGGTCAGCCGGTGAGCAGCTCCCGCGCTCCGGTGTCAACCGAGGGGTGGCGGAGCTTCGACATGGCCCGCGACTCGATCTGGCGGATGCGCTCTCGGCTGAGGTTGAGCCGCTCGGCCACCTCGCCCAGGCTCTGAGGGCCGGCGCGGTCGAACCCGAAGCGCAGGCGGAGGATCTCGCGCTCACGCTCGTCGAGCACCGACAGCAGGCGGGCGATCTCGCCCGGCAGCACGGCGGCCAGCACCTCGTCGGAGGGGGAGGCGGCGTCGGGGTCCTGGACCACGTCGCCCAGCTCGGCGTCGCGGTCCTCGCCCAGCGGCTCGAACAGCGACCGCAGCTCGCTCGGGAAGCGCAGGGCCTCCACCACCTTGGCCGCGGGGACGCCGAGCTCGCGAGCCACCTCGTCGATGGTGGGGGTGCGGGCCAGCTCCATCTGCAGCCGGGTCTGGGTCTTGAGCACCCGCGCCATGGTGTCGCCGGCGTGGACGGGCAGGCGGATGGTGCGCGCCGTGTTGGCCACGCCGCGCTGGATGGCCTGGCGGATCCACCAGGTGGCGTAGGTGGAGAACTTGAAGCCCTTCTTGTGGTCGAACTTCTCCACGGCGTGGATCAGGCCGAAGTTGCCCTCCTGGATGAGGTCGAGGAGGGGCAGGCCCGAGGACTGGTAGCGCTTGGCGATGGACACCACCAGGCGCAGGTTGGCCTGGATGAAGCGCTCGGTGGCCCGCTGGCCGACCGCCACCAGCCGCCGCAGCTCGCGCTTGCGGGAGGCGGACAGGGGCTTGCGGCTGGCCAGCTCGTCGGCCGCGGCTCGGCCGGCCTCGATGGCCGAGCCCAGGGCCTGCTCGTCAGCCTTGGTCAGCAGCTCGTGGCTGCCGATCTCGTTCAGGTAGACGTGAAGCAGGTCCTCGTTGGAATCGTGCTCTTCGCGTGTAGCCATAAAGGTCGTCTCTCGTCAAAGCAGTGGAACGCACGGCACGGCGTCTCGGTTCCTGACCGAGACGACCACACCGAGTGAGCAGTTGACGCCCATCGGGGCGAAATTGTTCCCGGGCACCGTCCATCGTGGGCGGAGCCGAGGGCTCACCCCTCCAGCTTTCCAGCCCGGAGGCCCCGAATGCCAGCCCAAATCCTCGCCGGCCCCCGGCCGGGCCTTCCCGACGGCCCTCACGTGAGTGTCTCAAGAGGTCCCAATGGGCCGTTTCGGAGGAACCACTCGTAGCCGTAGACGGCGGAGAAGGCCTCGGTGGGGAGCCTCATGGCCGACGCCGTCTCGGGGATCTGGCTGGCGTGGGCGGTCATGGCCCGCCGCTTCACGTCGAGGACGGGGCGCACGTCGACCATGGTGGACACGGCGACGGTGGGCACGCCGAGCTGGGTGGCGGCCAGGCCGAGCTGGCCCACCGACCTCCCCGCCTCGGCCACCAGGTGCGTCTCGACGAAGTGCAGGTACTCGCGGTCGACGGTGGCCTCGTAGACCACGGAGGTGGCGGCCCGCTCGGCCGCCGCCACGCCGACCTGGTGAACCTTCACGTGATCGGGGTGCCCGTAGATGCCGTGCTCGTCGTAGGTGACGAGCGCGGACGCCCGCTCCTCCTCCAGCAAGGAGGCGAGGGCGGCCGCCACCTGCGCCGTCGGCGCCCGCACGAAGGCGTGCTCGTGCAACTCGCCGGGAGCGTCGACCAGGCCCGAGTCCCGGTAGCCCAGGAACTCCACGCGGGCGGCCCCGAGGGTGGCGGCGGCCACCCGCGTTTCGGCCATCCGCCACTTGCACAGCTCCTCGGGGCTCGCCGACCCCGGCACCGGGAGCCCCAGCTCGCCCCCCGTGGCGACCACCAGCACGACCCGCCACCCCGCGGCGGCCAGCCTGGCCATGGTTCCCCCGGTGAAGATCGCCTCGTCGTCGGGGTGGGCGTGGAGGAACACCACGCTGCCGCCCTCCACCGACATGCGGCGACCGTACCGGACCTCCCGAACGCCGAGTGGCGGCGCCTACCTCGACGTGAGCTTGTCGCGAGCCTTGTCGGCGATGCTGGCCGCGGTGCCGGCCACTACGTTGCCGGGCGGCGTGTCGGGCGCCCGCGGGTGCGGCCGGGTGGGGGCCTTCTCCCTGGCCTGCGCCATGGCGTCGCCGATCTCCGCCATCGTCCTTGGCCCGCTCGAACTCCCGGAACAGCTTGGACACGGCCTTTTGATCGTTCTTCAGCACGGTGATGGCGTCCATGACAGGTGTCCTTCCCCACCGAATAGAGCCGTCACGCAGCGTCTGGTTAGAGTGCGGCGCATGACGATCAAGAGCGGAAGTCACAGCATCGGCCCCGAGAACGGCAGGCTCACGGTCAACACCTACGTGGGGGGCATGGGCGCGAAGATGGGCCACGACCTGGTCCTCGAGGCCACGCGGTGGACAGGGACGCTGAACCTCGACCCCCAGAACCCCTCGGCGTGCAGCGTGGAGGTCTCCGTCGACCCTCGGTCCCTCGAGGTGGTCCAGGCCAGCGGCGGCCTCAAGGGCCTGAGCGACAAGGACAAGGACGAGATCGGGCAGAACCGCGACAAGACCCTCCAGGCCAGCAAGCACACTGAGATCGCCTTCCGCTCCACGGCCGTTCGGGGCGGCCCGCCGAAGTTCACCGTGCAGGGCGACCTCACCATCGCGGGCAACACCCGCCCGGTCACCCTCGACGTGTCCGTCGAGGACGCCGCCGGCGAGACCCGCCTCACCGGCAGGACGACCATCGTGCAGACCGAGTTCGGCGTGAAGCCCTACTCGAAGCTCGGTGCGCTGAAGGTGAAGGATCCCGTCGACCTCGAGTTCAGCCTCTCGCTCCCGTCGGCCTGACTCCTCGAGCGGCGGGGGCCCCGAGCACCCGAGTACGCGGCTTCGGGGGGGCGGGGAACTCGGGGACGGCCGGCGTGGGCGGCAGCGTGAACGATCGCAGGGCCTCGGCCGCGCCGGCCTCGCACATCAGGTTTCCGTCGAAGCCGCGGAACGGGTACTGCACCATCCACGGGATCCCGCCACCGAAGGTGGGGCCCGACTGGCAGGCCCTGGCGGCGCTGGCCGCGTCGACGGGACCGGCGATCCAGTTGGGTAGGCCGGGGGAGAATGCGCCGGCGATGACGCCCCACTGGTACGAGGTGGAGTAGACGCCAACCCGCAGCCCGCGGCTGTGCAGGCCGTCGATGGCTCCCTGGATGACCCGGGCGTTGGCCACCGTGTCGCCCGACCACCGGTTCCGGGTCTCCACGTCGAGCCACCACATGGGTGCGTGCACGCCGAGGGTGGTGGCGCCGTCGACGGCATGGAGCACCCCGCGGCGGCCCCACTCGTAGAGCTGGCAGCCGACGTCCTCGATGGCGCAGGCGTCGGACATGCGCGCCGCCAGCCCAGGCTCGGCGGCCTTCGAGGGCCAGTTCACGTTGACGTAGAGCCCGCCGAGCGAGCCGTCGCGGATGGACCAGCGGTGCTGCTCGGCGAGGCAGGGGTTCATGTCGTACAGGTGCCCGTCGGTGACGCCGATGATCGCGTAGCCGCGGGGTCCGCCGGGCAGGGGCGTGCCGCACTGGGGCCAGGAGACATCCCACCCGAACCTGCTCAGGAGGCGGCCGGCGGGTGGGGGTACCGCCCGCCCGACCCCGGAGGCGATCCCCACGACGGTGCGGGCCACGTCGCCGTCCGCCGCCGAGCCGTGGAAGCCAGCGTCACCAAAGGCGAACACGCCCCCGTCCGTCGAGGCCAGCCAGTACCCCCGCCCCGACGGTGTTGGCGCGATGCCGACGACGGAGCGCTCGGTGGCGCCCAGCGCCGAGCCGTGGAAGCCGGCGTCGCCGAAGGCGAACACGCCACCGTCGGTGGCGGCCAGCCAGTAGCCGTTCCCCGACGGGGTGGGTGCGGCATCGGCCACGGGCCGGGTGAGGCCGAGCCCGGAGGCGCCGCCCAGCCATCGGGCGTCGCCGAAGGCGAAGACGGCGCCGTCGCGCCCGACCAGCCAGTACCCCAGGCCGCTCGGCGTGGCGGCGATGGCGGTGACCGGCGCGTTGAGGGGGGCCTCGGAGATGGCGCCCAGCCAGGGCGCGTTCCCGAAGGCGAACACCCCGCCGTCCGACGAGGCCAGCCAGTAGCCGTCACCCGAGGGCGTGGACGCGATGTCCACCACCGGGCGGTTGAGGGGGAGCTCAGCCAGGCCGCCGTGGAAGCCGGCGTCGCCGAAGGCGAACACCCCTCCGTCCCGGGCCGCCAGCCAGTAGCCGTCACCCGACGGCGTGGCCGCCATGCCGGCGATCGAGCTGCGCAGGGGGGCATCGCCCGCCCCGCCCGCGAAGGCGGCGCGCCCGAAGGCGAAGAC
>JALYMX010000460.1 GCA_030773495.1 Actinomycetota bacterium
GGTCGTCCACGTGGGCTCGGCGCGCACCGGCCGGGCCGTGGCGGCGGCCTGCGCCGCCCGCGGTGCCAAGGCCGTCCTCGAGCTCGGCGGGAAGGACCCGATGATCGTCGACGCCGGCACCGACCCGGGCTGGGCCGCCGAACAGGCCGCCGTCGGGTGCTTCGCCAACGCCGGCCAGATCTGCACCTCCGTGGAGCGGATCTACGTCCACCGCGAGGTGGCCGACGCCTTCGTGGACGAGCTGGTGGCGCGGGCCCAGCGCATGCGGGTGGGCCCGGGGGACGACGCGGCCACCGAGATGGGGCCGATGATCGACGACGCCCAGCGCTCCGTGGTGGACCGCCACGTGCGCGAGGCGGCGGAGGCCGGCGCCGAGGTCCGCTGCGGCGGGGCCCCGCTCGACGGCCCCGGGGCGTACTACCCGCCCACCGTCGTCACCGGGGTCAAGCCCGGCATGTCGCTCGTGGAGGAGGAGACCTTCGGCCCGGTGGCCGCCGTGCAGGTGGTGGACTCGTTCGACGAGGCCCTCACCCTGGCCAACGACACCGCCTACGGCCTGGCCGCCGTGGTGCTCACCCCCGACATGGCCCACGCCCAGCGGGCGACCCGTGAGCTGGACGTGGGCACCGTGAAGGTCAACGCCGCCTTCGGCGGGGCCCCGGGCGGCGCCGCCAGCCCGCACAAGGCGTCGGGCGACGGCTTCGGCTACGGCCCGGAGCTGCTCGACGAGCTGACGCGGGTGCGCGTCGTGCACCTGGAGCCGCCGCCGGCCTGAACGCCGGGCGCCCGGCCGCGCTCCCGAGTACATGGCGGGCGGTTTCGGCCCGCCATGTACTCCAGACGCGGCGCCGACCTACCCTCGGCCCATGTGCCGGAACATCACCACCCTGCGGGGGCTGGAGCCGGAGGCCACGGCCGAGGAGATCGAGGCCGCCGCCCGGCAGTACGTCCGCAAGGTCAGCGGCGTGGCCCCCGGGTCGGCCCGCACCTCGCAGGCCGTGGACCGGGCGGTGCAGGAGGTGGCAGCAGCAACGGCCCGGTTGCTGGCCGAGCTGCCGCCCCGCCGCCGGCCGCCGCCCACCCTTCCCCCCCTCCGCCGCCGGGGCGCGGCGACCACCGCCACGACCTGACCGCTACGGAACCGTTGCACACGCCCCGGTAGACGCGGCGGGAGGCCGGGTAGGAGCGAGCCGGGAAGGAGGATCGCGTGCCCGTTCGCGTGTCACAGCTACGAAAGGATCCGGCCGGTCCGCCGGCCGCCGAGGTCAGGGGGTCGCCCGGGGGCATCGGGCGCTCCACCAGCCCGGCCGCCGAGGCGGTGAGCGACGACCTGCGCCGGTCCGCCGCCGCCCACGTGCAGGGCCGGCGCCGGGTGGCCGGGCTCACCCTCGGCGCCATGGGGAGCCTGGGGATGGTGGCGGCGTACCAGTTCGGGCTGGTCCGCCGCCTGCCCGAGCCCCCCGTGCCCATCTTCGACGCCATGCGCGTCGACGCCTCCGGCGAGGCGTACCAGTACCTGAAGACGCCCGACGCCGCCCTGGGCCTCGTCAGCACGGCGGCCACCCTGCTGCTGGCGGGGACGGGTGACGGCGACCGGTGGCGGACCCGACCCTGGCTGCCGCTGGCCATGGCGGCCAAGGTGGCGGGCGACGCCGCCTTCGGCGCCTTCCTCACCGCCGAGCAGGCCAGCAAGCACCGTCGCTTCTGCTCGTGGTGCCTCGCCGCCGCGGTGGCCAGCGTGGCCGCCGTGCCCCCGGCGCTCCCCGAGGCACGCGCCGCATGGCGCGCCCTGCGCGGAGCGTGACTGAGACGGGGGCGCCGGCGCGACCTGCCGCCGCCACCGCACGGACGCCCGCAAGAACGCCGCGCCTCCCCACCCCCATCGAGGCCCACCGGCTCCTGTCGTCGCAGCGCTCGGCCGCCCTGCTCACCGCCGACGGGGCGGTCGACTGGTGGTGTGCGCCGCAGGTGGACTCACCCCCGCTGTGCTGGGCGCTGCTGGACGACGACGGGGGCTGCGCCCGCTGGCGGGGCGCCCGCCCGGTCGAGCGGCAG
>JALYMX010000461.1 GCA_030773495.1 Actinomycetota bacterium
CCCCGCCACCACCGGCCCCCGCGGCACCACCGTGCCCACTGCGGCGCCCGCGGCCCGCCGGGGCAGCCCCGCCCGCCCCGACGACGAACCGACGCTGGCCAACACGGGCGGGACCTCGTCGGCGCCGGCCGCCTTCGCCCTCCTCGGCCTGGCCGCCGCCGTCCACGCCCTGCGCCCCCGCAGGGGCTGGAGGTGACCACGGCCCGCGATCCCGCGTCACGCCCCCGCGTGCTCGTGGTCGACGACGATCCCCGGGTGGAGCGCCTGGTCCGCCTCACCCTGGAGATGGAGGGCGTTGACGTCGTGGCCGCCGAGACGATCGAGTCGGCCCGTCCCCTGCTCGACCCCGGCCTGCGGGCCGTGGCGCTCGACCGCCGGCTCCCCGACGGCGACGGCCTCGAGCTGCTGCCCGAGCTCGAGGCTCGCTGCCCGACCGTCCCCGTGGTCGTCTTCTCGGCGTTCGAGCCCGACGACAGCGAGCCGCCCCACGTGCGGCGGGTGGCCAAGAGCGACGTGGGCGCCCTGTTCGAGGCGCTCGGCCTCGACGCCTGACCGAGGCCCGGCTCGGTTGCCCGCCTCCCCGGGTCTCGTCGCCGCCGTCGAGCTCCGCCACCTCCGCCTCCCGCTGCTGCGGCCCTTCCGATCGGCGCTCGGCGAGGAGCAGTGGCGGGAGGTGCTGTTGGTGCGGGTGACGACGCCGGCCGGCGAGGGGTGGGGGGAGTGCGCGGCCATGGGCACGCCCGCCTACTCCTCCGAGTACGTCGCCGGCGCCCGCCACGTGCTGCGCCACCACCTCGCCCCCCTCCTGCTCGCCGCCGCGCCGACACGGGCGAGCGGGGTGGCCGGCGTGCTCGCCGGCGTGCGGGGCCACCGCATGGCCAAGGCGGCGCTGGAGATGGCCGTCCTCGACGCCGAGCTCCGGGCCGCGGGGATCTCGCTGGCCCGGTACCTGGGCGCCACCAGGGAACGGGTGGAGGCGGGCGTGGCCGTCGGCGTGCACGGCTCGCTGCCCCAGCTCGTCGACGCCGTGGCCGCCGCCCTCGCCGAGGGGTACCGCCGGGTCAAGCTGAAGATCGCACCGGGATGGGACGTCGAGCCGGTGGGCGCCGTCCGGGAGCGGTTCGGCGACGACGTGGTCCTCCAGGCCGACGCCAA
Source organism: Actinomycetota bacterium (assembly GCA_030773495.1). Taxonomy (GTDB): domain Bacteria; phylum Actinomycetota; class Acidimicrobiia; order Acidimicrobiales; genus JALYMX01. The sequence continues at coordinate 1,156 of JALYMX010000461.1, forward strand.
CGGCGCCTACCGGCGGGAGGACGCCGGGCACCTCGCCCGCCTCGACCCGTTCGCGCTGGCGCTGATCGAGCAGCCGCTGCCTCCCGACGACCTCGAGGGCCACGCCGAGCTGGCCCGGCGCATCGCCACGCCCGTGTGCCTCGACGAGTCGGTGACCTCGGCGGCCACGGCCGCCCACGCCGTCTCCGTCGGCGCCGCCTCGGTGGTGAACGTGAAGGCGGGGCGGGTGGGTGGCTACCTGGAGGCGGTCAGGGTCCACGACGTGTGCCGGGCGGCGGGCGTCGCCGCCTGGTGCGGGGGGATGTTCGAGACCGGGCTCGCCCGCCATGCCAACCTGGCCCTCGCCGCCCTGCCCGGGTTCGTGCTTCCCGGCGACCTCTCGCCGCCGTCGCGGTACCTGGCCGCCGACGTCGTGGCGCCGCTCGTCGCCGAGGACGGTTCCCTCCGCGTGCCCGATCGTCCGGGCATCGGCGCCGACGTCCTCCTCGACACCGTGCGGGAGCACACCGTCGCCGTCGACCGCCTCTCGGGCTGAGGGCGTGAGGGCCGGCCGACCTGGTCCTCGTGGGAGGAGGAAAGCTGCGTACCCCATTGTCAGCTTCGCTCGGCGCGCCGTAGAATGAGGGCGGTCCGCCCGCCTCAGCGGCGGCAGCGGGGAAAGGCGAAGCGAGAAAGCTGACAAGGAGGACACCATGCTGATGCGGTTCGACCCCTTCCGTGAGCTCGACCGCCTGGCCCAGCAGGGCAACTGGGCGGCGCCGCCGTCCCGAACCTCAGTGATGCCGATGGACGCCTACCGGCGCGGTGACCACTTCCTCGTCCACTTCGACCTCCCGGGGGTCGACCCGGCGTCGGTCGAGCTCACCATCGAGAAGAACGTGCTCACGGTACGGGCCGAGCGGTCGTGGCAGCGCCAGGAGGGCGACGAGGTCGTCGTCGCCGAGCGGCCGCAGGGCGCGTTCACCCGCCAGCTCTTCCTGGGCGAGGGCCTCGACGCCGAGCGCGTGAGCGCCACCTACGACCAGGGGGTGCTCACGATCTCCGTACCGGTCGCCGAGCAGGCCAAGCCCCGCAAGGTCGAGATCAACACCGGCGCCGGCGGCCCCGCCACCATCAACGCCAGCTCGTCGGCCGCCTGACGCCGGCGCGCCGGGCCTACCCCCGTCGCCGGGGCCCGAGACGGCCGCGGGCCACGTCGAGCTCGTCGGCCAGGAAGGCCCCGGCGAAGGCGGCCAGGCCCAGGCCCAGGAAGTCGAACGGGTTGTCGTCCGAGATCACCGCGACGACGAACAGCAGCACCGCAGCTGCCAGCAGCATCTCCCTGATCCCGAATCGCATGTTCGTTCCCTTCTGTCGTTCGCGGAACACTGCGCAGCGGCCACTATGCGTGATCTTCTTCCTTTGAGAAAGCGCACCGCGTGGCGAAGCTCGGGCACCCGAATACGCCGCACAGTCACAAACCTACGCAGCGGCGTGTTTTCGCGCTACGCTGAGCACGCGTGGCGTCGGACCCGAGCAGCGACCTTCCGGGGCAGGAACGACCACCGTTGAGCGACTGCGCCCTGGGCCCCGCCCTCGATCGCCTCCGCGCCGACGCCAACTCCCTCGCCGGCGAGTGGCGCCGCGCCTGTCAAGGGGCGTCGCTCGAGCCGGGGAACACCGGGACGGCCGACCTGGGCGTGGTGCTGGCCGTGGTTAGCGCCGCTGGCCGCGAAGAGGCGGGCGGATCGGGCGAACCCTGCGACCTGGACTGGGTGGCCGAGGCGCTCGCCTCCCCCGAGGCGCGCCTCGACGTCGTGATCCGCCGGCTGGCCTTCCTGCGGGACGTGCTCCACCGCCGCCTGGCGGCGACGTGCTCCCCGGAGGTCGCCGCCGAGGCCCAGCGCCGGCTCAACGCCGCCGTCGACGAGCTGGCGGAACGCTATGCCGCCCGCACGGCACAACGCCTGGAGGACGCCGCCTTCGTCGACCCGCTGACCCGCCTGCTCAACCGGCGGGCGCTGGAACGGGACCTCGTGCGAGAGCTGGCCCAGGCCCACCGTCACGGACGCGAGCTCAGCGTGATCGTCAGCGACCTCGACGGGCTCAAGTCCATCAACGACGGCGAGGGCCACGCCGCCGGCGACCGGGCGCTGTGCGCACTCGCCGACGCCCTGCGCGGCGCCCTGCGCGACGGTGACTCCGCCTACCGCCTCGGTGGCGACGAGTTCGTGGTGCTGCTCCCGGAGACGGCGGTGGACGACGTGGCCACTGTCGTCGAGCGCATCGTGGCGTGTGACCCGCCGCGCTTCAGCTGGGGGACGGCCAGCTCCAAGGACCACGCGGACGCCGACGCCCTCCTCGATGCGGCCGACCGCCACCTGTTCGACCGACGCCGTTGCGACACCGAGCGCCAGGGTCGCCTCCCCGCCCCTGCGCCCACCGCTGCAGCCGCCACCGGCTCGGCCCGCCCGCCGGCCCGGCGCTCCCCGGCCATCACGGAGGGCACCTGGCGCGATCGGCCGGTGCTCGGCGCCGTCGTCGGCGTGCTCGCCTTCGTCGCGCCCGTGCTGGCCTCCCTCGGCGCGGCGTGGGCCCTCGCCGCCGTCCTTCCGGAGCCGCAGACGGCGATCGACCGCATGCTGTGGTGGGGCGGCCTCCTGAGCGCCTCCGCCATCGCGCTGTTCGTCTTCGACGCGCTGGCCCGGCGCCTGCTCCCCCTCGCCGCCCTGCTGAAGCTGTCCATGGTCTTCCCCGACCGTGCGCCGTCCCGCCTCGGGGTCGCGCTGCGCAGCGGGTCCACGCGGACGCTGCGGGACAGGTCGGTGCAGGCGCTGCGCGACGGCGACCAGGAGCCGGCGGAGGCGGCGCGCACGATCCTCACCCTCGCCGCCAGCCTCGGCGCGCACGACCGGGCAACCCGAGGGCACTCCGAGCGGGTGCGGGCCTACGCCGATCTCATCGCCGGTGAGCTGGGCCTGAGCGGCGACGACCGGGACCGGCTGCGGTGGGCGGCGCTCCTGCACGACCTGGGCAAGCTCAGCGTCCCGCCGATGACGCTCAACAGCCAAGAGCCCCTCACCGACGAGGACTGGGAGCGCCTCCGCCAGCATCCGATCGAGGGCGCTCGGCTGGCCGCGCCACTGCGGGCCTGGCTGGGGCCGTGGGCGGCGGCCATCGAGCAACATCACGAGCGCTTCGACGGGACGGGCTACCCGCACGGGTTGGCCGGCGAGCAGCTCAGCCTCGCCGCCCGGATCGTGGCCGTCGCTGACAGCTACGACGCCATGACGTCGGTGCGCTCTTACAGCAAGGGCGTCACGCCGGCCCAGGCCCGTGCCGAGCTGGCCCGCCGGGCGGGGACGCACTTCGACCCCTTGGTGGTCCGCGCCTTCCTGAACGTCAGCCTCGGCCGGCTGCGCCTGGCCATGGGCCCGCTGGCCCTGGTGGGCGCGCTGTCCTTCGCGCCCGGCCTCGGGCTGGTGCGGCGCTCCCTCACCACTGCCGGCCGCACCACTGCACTCGGCGCCGTCTCGTTGGTGGCCACCGTCGGGATCGCCCAGTCCGTGTCGCCCGTCGTGCCGGTCGACCAGAGAGGCTCCGACGAACGGCGCATCCTCCTCCCCACCGGCCAGTTCACCCTGCCCGGGGAGCCCACCGACCCGGGCTCCCCGGGCATGGAGGGATCCGCGGGCGAGGGTGAGGCGGGGCCCGCGGCGGCGGGCACCGGCGACGCCGGACCGGCGAGCGGCGGGGCGAGCGGCGGGGCGAGCGGCGGGG
>JALYMX010000462.1 GCA_030773495.1 Actinomycetota bacterium
GACGAGGGCCGGTGACGACCACCACCGCGCCCACCGTCAGGGCGCGCTCGTCGCTCGGCCGGCGCCGGCGCTGGCTGGCCGGCCTCGTCATCGTGGCCGCCCTGGCCTTCCTGCTCCTGCGCGCCGTGGGCGAGGCCACCGTCTACTTCAAGACGGCCGACGAGGCCGTGGCCCAGCGGGCCGAGCTGGGCGACCGGCGCTTTCGCATCGAGGGCCTGGTCGTCCCCGGCAGCGTGCGGCAGGCGGGGAACGACGTGGACTTCGCCATCCGGGGCCAGCAGGGCGCGACGGTCGACGTCGTGCACCAGGGCAACGTCCCCGAGCTGTTCCAGCCCGACATCCCCGTGGTGATGGAGGGCCGCTTCAGCGGGGAGCGGTTCGTGAGCGACCGCATCCTGGTGAAGCACACCTCGGAGTACCGGGCCGAGAACCCGGAGCGGGTCCGGGAGTACGGCGAGGCCCGATGAACGCCGCCCTCGGCCAGAGCGCCGTGCTGCTCGGGTTCCTGGCCGCGGTGGCCGGCGTCGCCACCACCGTCGCCGGCCTGGTGCGGGGCCGCCCCGCGCTCCTGCGGCGGGGGATGGCCCACACGTGGGTGGTGCTGGGCGCCGCCGCCCTGGCCGTGGTGGTGATGGAGCGGGCCCTGGTGGGCCACGACTTCAGCCTCCAGTACGTGGCGGACAACCACAGCCGCTCCACGCCGCTGCTGTACACCGTCGCCTCGCTGTGGGGCGCCCTCGAGGGCTCCATCCTGCTGTGGGCCCTGGTGCTGGCCGGCTACCTGGCCTTCATGGCGCGGCGCTTCCGCGATCGGGCCACCGACCCGCTGGTGGGCTGGGCCACGGTGACCGGGCTGGTCGTGGCGGTGTTCTTCTTCGGGCTCATGCTGGGCCCGGCCAACCCGTTCCGCGAGGTGGCCGGCGCCGTGCCGTCGGACGGGGCCGGCCCCAACCCGCTGCTCCAGAACCACCCCCTGATGGCCTTCCACCCGCCGGTGCTGTACCTGGGCTACGTCGGCTTCACCGTCCCCTTCGCCCTCGCCGTCGGCGCGCTGGCCACGGGGCGGCTGGCCGAGGGCTGGTTGGTCGAGGCCCGCCGGTGGACGCTGTTCGCCTGGGGCTTCCTCACCGCCGGCATCATCCTGGGGGCCTGGTGGTCCTACGAGGTGCTCGGGTGGGGCGGCTACTGGGCGTGGGACCCGGTGGAGAACTCCTCGTTCCTGCCCTGGCTCACCGGCACCGCCTACCTGCACTCGGTCATGGTGCAGGAGCGGCGGGGGATGCTGCAGGTGTGGAACCTGTCGCTGCTGCTGGCCACGTTCAGCCTCACCATCCTCGGCACGTTCCTCACCCGCTCGGGCGTGCTCGACTCCGTGCACGCCTTCACCGAGTCGCCCATCGGGCCGGCCATCCTCGGGTTCTTCGTGGTGGTGGTGGCCGCCGGCGTCGGCCTCATCGGGTGGCGGGGCGACCAGCTGCGGGCGCCCGGCGCCGTCGACTCGCCGCTGTCGCGCGAGGGCGCCTTCCTGGCCAACAACGTGCTGTTCGCCGGGTTCGCCTTCGTGGTGCTGCTCGGCACCGTGTTCCCCCTGATCGCCGAGGCCGTCAACGGTGAGCGCATCTCGGTGGGACGGCCCTACTTCGATCGCATGACCACCCCGATCGCCCTCACCCTGCTGTTCCTCATGGCCGTGGCCCCGGCGCTGCCATGGCGCAAGGCGTCGGGCGAGCTGCTCCGCCACCGGCTCCAGTGGCCGGCGTGGGCGGCCACCGGCGTGGTCGTGGTCTGCGTGGCCGCCGGCCTGCGCGGCTTGGCCCCCCTGCTCGCCTTCGGGCTCGGCGCCTTCGCCGCCGCCGCCGCCCTGCGCCAGCTGGCGCTCTCGGCCCGCCGGTCGGGCTGGCGGGGGCTGCTCGGCCGGGCCAACGGCGGCATGGTGGTGCACCTCGGCGTGGTGGTCGTGGCCGTGGCCTTCGCCGCCAGCTCGTCGTACGGGCACCGGGGCGAGTTCCGGCTGGCCCGGGGGGAGTCCGCCACCCTGGCCGGGCACACCGTCACCTTCCTCGGCTCGCGCACCGTGGTGCACCCGAACCGGACCACGGTGGAGGCCGACGTGCGGGTGGACGGCGGGCGGGTGGAGCGGCCCGCCATCAACAAGTTCCCGTACGCCACCCAGGCCATCGGCACGCCGGCCGTGCGCACGAGCCCGGCCGGCGACGTCTACCTCACGCTGGTCGCCGCCCCGAGCTCGCCCGACAGCCCGGCGGTGATCGCCGTGATGGTGCAGCCCCTCGTGGTGTGGCTGTGGATCGGCGGCGGGATCATGGTGGTGGGGACGGCGATGGCCGCCGTGCCCGGCCGGCGCCGGCGGCCCACCGAGCC
>JALYMX010000463.1 GCA_030773495.1 Actinomycetota bacterium
GGTCCGGCCTCGGGCTGGCCATCGCCTTGGAAAACGCCCGTCTCCAGGGCGGGGGCATCGAGGCCGGCAACCGGGATGGCGGCGGCGCCCGGTTCGTGTTCCGGCTGCCGGCGGCCGAACAGGACGACGGCTCCGTGTCTCCTGAGTTGATGTCCGAGCGGTGACACCTCCTGGGGGACGGAGCGCCCGAGGAACCCGAGGGCGCAACGACCGTCGCGAGGATGAGCTCGAGCACCTGCTCGAGGAGCTGCGGGTGGCACTGCCTGGCGTCGAGGTGCTGTTTGCCTTCCTCCTTACGCTGCCGTTCACGACCCGGTTCGAAACGCTCACGACCACGCAGCGATCCGCGTACTACATGAGCCTTCTGTCGAGTGCGGTGGCGTCGTTGTTCCTCATCGCGCCCTCCGCCCGTCACCGCATGGATCGAGACGCGGATCCCGGGCAATTCATCCAGGCGGCGTCGCGTCTGGCAGTGGCCGGCGTCGTGCTCGTCGCAGTCGCCATGTCGGGCGTCGTCTACCTCGTCACGTCAGTCATCTACGGGGTGGAGCTCGCCGCCGTGGTGGCCGCCGCGCTGGCCGGCGGGTTCGGTTGGATCTGGTTCGCTGCGCCCGCCCGGCGCAGATCGCGCCGTCGCGGCCCGTGACGTTGTTGCCATCGTTACCGACCCGTGACCGTCCCGTCGTCGCACGGTGACGGGCCGTGGCGAGGATGAGCTGGTCAGGGAGGAGGGTGAACTGCAAACTTCGCGCCACCGCGCCCGGCGATGGGTCCTCGGCGTGACGATGACGGGCGTCGGGCTCCTTGCCGCCTGTACGTCCGAACGTGACGGTGGAGCGGCGGGCGCGGGGTCGACAACCGCAGCACCCGCCCAGCACGTCGACGCGCTCTCAGGCGGGATCCCGGAGATCGTTCGCACGGTCCAGCCCTCGGTCGTGGCCGTGGAGCGGGCCGGCGGCGAGGGCAGCGGCGTCATCTACGACGCTGGCGGCGTCATCGTCACCAACCACCACGTGGTCGCCGGCGCCGATGCATTCAACGTGATCCTTGCCACCGGCAGGAAGCTCCCCGCCAACGTGATCGCCAGCGATCCTCTCACTGATCTCGCCGTTCTGCGCGTCGCTGTTGGCGGTCTGCCCGCCGCCGAGTTTGCCGAGGAGCTGCCTCCTGTGGGCACCCTCGCCGTGGCGGTCGGCAACCCGCTCGGGTTCGAGAACACCGTCACCGCCGGCATCGTCTCGGGGCTGCAGCGGTCGATACCCGGTCCGCTCGCCCAGACCGCGGCGCTCGTCGACCTGGTGCAGACCGACGCCGCCATCTCGCCCGGCAACTCTGGTTGCGCCCTCGTCGGGCCCGACGGGCGGGTCATCGGCATCAACGTGGCCTACGTCCCCCCGGCGGCCGGCGCCGTCTCCCTCGGCTTTGCCATCCCGGCGCCCACCGTCGTCGACGTCGTCGAACAGCTCGTCACAACCGGCCGCGCCCGCCACCCGTTCCTCGGCATCCAACCCGTGACCGTCACCCCCGAGCTGGCCCGGCGCTTCGAGCTCGGTGTGAACGAAGGCGTCCTCGTGGTCGGGGTGGTCGCCGGCGCGCCTGCGGCAGAGGCGGGGATCGTCAGCGGCGACGTCGTCGCCTCGATCGAGGGCGAGCGCATCGGCGCTCTCGGTGACTTCCTCGCCCGTCTGCGTGACTTCCGACCCGGCAACACCGTGACGGTAGGCGTCGTGCGCGAGGGCGAGCAGCGGGACATCAAGGTAACGCTGGAGAGCCGCGACGACAGGAGTTGACCCTGCCGAAAGCACCAAGTGGCCCTCCCGGACCAGCTCGACGGCCTCGGCCTTGCCATCGTCGCAGCACGCCGCGCACGCTCACCGAGTTCCTCGTCCGCCTGCCCTCCCTGGACGACGGCGATCGCACGTAGCTCGTGAGAACCGGCGGCGAGGGACGTTGGCGTACCCGGTGAGAGCTGCGCTCCCACTGCCCTCGGGCCGGGCGGGCGAGCGGTGGTGAGCCCGGTGACGGGCTCGCCCGGCGGCGCGGACCATGTTGCACAACGGTTACGCCGCTCCCAGTGCCTTTCGGTGCAATGAGGGAACGTACCTGCCGAAAGCGAAGCGACCGACGAGGGGGGTGGACATGGACTGGGTGCCGTTTCTCATCGCCCTGGCGATCTCCGGGCTGATCATCGGGGCGCTGGCCAGGCTGGTCGTTCCCGGCCGCGAGAACGTGGGGGTGGTCGGGACGATCCTCGCCGGCCTCGGTGGATCGTTCATCGGGGGGATCCTCGGACGCTGGCTGTTCGGAGAGACGGGTTGGCTCCTCTCGTTGCTCCTCGCCGTCGGAGTGGCCGCGCTGCTCGTCGCGCCCTTCAGCATCCGCCGTCGCGCCTACTGACAGCCGTGCTGCACAGCGTTGTGCTGCTGATCTTCGACGACCCCGCCGGCGCCGGCAACGCCATGGCCGAGCTACGACGGCTGGACGACGACACCGTGTCCGTGAAGACCGCGGTGCACGTGGAACGAACGACGGACGGGCACGTCGCCGTACACGACGACGCCGATGTCGGTTTCCTCGGGACCGCCCTCGGTGGCGCGCTCGGTGCCCTTGCCGGGGCCCTGACGGGGCCGGTCGGCCTGGTGCTCGGCGCTGGGACGGGGATGGCAGCCGGCTCGCTCCTCGACGCCAACGAGGCCGGGCTCTCCGAGGTCGTCGTCGCCACGGCGATGCGCCACGTCCCGCCCGGTGCGACGGCGGTCGTCGCCGACGTCGTCGAGCGCGATCCACAGCTCCTGGATGCGGTGGCGGTGAGGACCGGTGCCGCCGTCGTCCGCACCTCGCGCCTCGAGGTGGAAGAGGAGCTCGCGGCTGTGGAGACGGCGCGTGCCGTCCCGGAGGGCGCGGCGGGTCTACCGAGGGGCGAAGCTGAGTCCTCGAGCCGTCGGGGCGAGGTCAACGGCCAAGCGCCGTAGTCCTGGCGACTCGATGCTGCTGCACCTTGGCGCGGTCTCGGGAACCCTGACACCCGCGCTCGATGTTGCCCCTGCGTTACCGATGGCAGACCGCCTTGTTACGCGGCGGGGGTAGGTCCGAGGGCGACGTCATCAGCCATCATCCGGGAGGTCACCGTGGCAGCGAACAGAGCGAACCCGATCGATCGAACCCTGGACGGGGAGATGCGCGTGCCCCGGGTTACGGGCCCCATCGTGGGTGCCCTTGCCGTCGCCGTCGTTCTCCTCGCCATCGTCCTGTTCTTCCAAGCACTCTGATTCTTCCAAGCACTCTGAGCATGCGCGCCGGCCCGTCGTGTCGCCGACGGGGCGCCTCGCCTCGTGTCGGTGTGGCGCGATTCCCCCCCGCCGGTGTCCGGCGGGCCGGCGCCGGCGGGCGGTCTCCTCGTCGTGATCGTCATCGCCACGGTCTCGGCGGCCTGCTCGGGATCGGAGGACGAGACGGCGCTGCTCCCCGAGGGACGCACGAGCGGGTGCGAGGCGGCGTTCGAGGAGGCGGAAAGCCAGTCGTCGACCCCCCGGCTCCAGCTGACCCTGGTCGCCTGTGACGCGATCGGCGACTGGGTGGCCGAGGCGGCGTCGCCGCCCGAGCTCGTTCGCACCGACGACGAGATCCGCTTCGCGGCGTCGATGTGCGCCACCGCCGTCGCCCTCGACGTCCGGGAGAGCAAGACGTGTCGCCAGGCGCTGGCCCGCTACCCCGAGTTCCGGGGGGACGCTCCACCGTCGTGAACGCTCAGCCCGGCGAGCTGACGAATTCCACCTCGCCCAGGTAGCTGCTCACACCGACCAGCTCGGCCACCTTCCTCGTCCACGGCGGCACGGAACACACGGCGACAGCGCGACCCCACGACCGCAGGCGATCCACGGTGGCAACAAGCGCCCGGATGCCGGCCACGTCGATGAACTCGAGGTCCGCAAGATCGAACACGACGGGGTTGTTGGCATCGGCGACCCGCCTCTCCACGGCGCGCAACCGCTCGACGCTGGCCAGGTCCAACTCGCCGCACAGTTTCACCACGACGAGAGCACCGACATCGATGACCTCGGCTTGGAACATCATGGGCAGCTTCACACGGCGCTCCCTTCGCCGTCCGCCCGCTCGTCGGGACGGCGCCAGCTGGTTGTCACAAGGAAAAGTGTTCCTCCTGGACGTCACCGGGCGGTGTGCGGTACGTAACCAATCGGTGTCCATCGTCGAAACAACAAGCCGGTCGCGGCGCCGTGACCACTGCGCCGTCGTCGGGCCCGTCGCGGTGACGTCACCGTGACACTCGTCGCCCGGCCGGTACACCACGCAGCCCCCAGCCCCCCATGGGCCCGCCCTCTCGGCGCCCTACGCGTCCTCGCGGTCGGGGTTCTCCAGCCGGAAGAAGTTGCTGTCACTCCCGTCGCTCTTGTGCTCCTGGTAGAGGAAGTTGAGCCCGCGCTCGTCGAAGGTGCGGAACCACTCCTCCCAGCTCACCTTCCGGAGGGACTGACCGCCGTACCCGGGGAAGTCGAACCGGAGGACCCCCAGGCGGTCCCCGTGCTCCGTCCCGTCGACGGTGGCCGGCTCCGCACCTCTGCGCCCGGCCCAGCCCTTGATCACCTCGTGGTCCCGCGTGACCAACGTCTGGCCTGCGCGCTCCTCCTCCTCGTCGAGGCCATGGATCACCTTCCCCGACTTGCCCGCCGCGTCCGCCATCTCCCGCTCGGCGTAGCCGCCGCTCCCGCCCGACCCTCCGGAGCCACCGCCACCCGTCGCTCCTCGGCCCGCTCCTTTCAGTTCCTTGAGCAGCTCCTCCTTGTTCATCTCCCAGATGCCGCCGAGTCCCTTCGCCTTTGCCTCGTCGCGCAACTCGTCGACGCTCATGTCCTCGTAGTTCGCCATAAGCACGACATACCCATCCGCGCCGGGTCGCCCACAATCCCCGTTGTCACCGCGTCGCCTGAGCGACGCGTGGCGTCATGTCAGGGCGCCTCCGGAACCGGCTGGTGACGACGAGCAGGAACACGGGTACGAGCGGCCTCCCACTGCCCCGACCGGTCGATGATTGCCTCCTACCCAGCGGGGCGGGATCGGCGCGCGCCACGCCAGCGCCATGCACCAGATTCAGGGGGGGTAGCGGGCTCCCGCACGGGGGTACTCCAGCGAAGATGCCGGTCGCCCCCACTCCCGTCGACATCTACCACCGCGCCATCGAGGAGGGCGAGCGGCGGCTTTCTGCCACACGTATCGAACTCGTGGCGAACGGGTTCAACGCCGGGTTCACGATCGTGTTCGGCATCGCCGCGCTCGGGATCGTTCACGCCCTCGTCGAGCCGGCGTTCGGGCCCCAGGCCGCGAAACTGGCGGGAGCTGCAGCCTTCGGCATCGGCCTGCTCTTCCTCGTCGTCAGTCGGGCGGAGCTGTTCACGGAGAACTTCTTCGACCCGGTAGCCACGGCGTTCCACCATGGTGAGCGTCGAGTCGTGCTCAGGCTCCTGCGGTTGTGGACCGTGGTGCTCGTCCTCAACCTGATCGGTGGAGCGATCCTGGTGCTGATCCTGTCCGTGGAGGGCGTGGTCCCCGCTGGGGCGCACCGGGCACTGAGAACGGTGGCCGAGGAGATCGCAGGGAAGCAGGCGCCCGCTGCCTTCGCAAACGCAGTCGTGGGCGGAGCGGTCGTCACGCTGCTGTCGTTCCTGCTCCAGGCAGTTGACCAGGTGCTGTCGAGAATGGTCATCGCGTACCTCATCGGCTTCCTGTTGGCCGTCGGGCCGTTCGCGCACGTCGTCGTGACGGCTCAACACCTCCTTTTCGGTGCCATGTTCGGCGCTCCGGTGGGCTTCGACTCCATGGCAGCGGACACGGCGATCACGGCCGTCGGCAACCTGATCGGCGGCCTCGGGTTCGTAACGCTCTCCCACGTGGCGCAGGCGCGTGGCGAACAAAAGCGTCGACGACCGAACGAGGCACCGGCGCCCGTCTCGCCGTTCCCGCAGGGGCAGAACGGCGGTTGTCCGAAGGGGTAGGGTGATCGGTGCGCGCCTACCTCGTCGCTCTCGGGTTCGCCCTCCTGCCCGCACTCGGGAACTTCTTCGGGGGCGTCCTCGCCGAGATCTTCACCGTGCGGGAGCAGCTCTTGTCCTACGCGCTGCACGCCGCGGCTGGTGTGGTCCTGGCCGTGGTCGGCCTCGAGTTGATGCCCCAGGCGCTCGCCACGGACGCACCCTGGCTCCCGATCCTCGCCTTCGTCCTGGGCGGCGGGTTCTTCCTCCTCGCCGACCACGCCATGGGCGTGGTGAGCGCGAGGTTCGGCGGCAACGACGGGGCGACCCCGTGGACGATCTACTTCGGGGTGGGCGTGGATCTGCTCTCCGATGGGATCATGATCGGCACGGGGACGGCGGTTGCCTCGGCTCTCGGCTTGGTCCTAGCCCTCGGTCAGATCCCCGCCGACATCCCGGAGGGCTTCGCCGCCATCGCCACGTTCAAAGACGCGGGAGTGCCCCGGGCCAATCGACTCATGTTCGCCGCCGGGTTCGCGATCCCGATCTTCCTCGGCGTCACCATCGGGTACTGGCTCGTCCGCGGGCGAGGCGAGCTGCTCCAGGCCTCCCTTCTTGCCTTCACGGGCGGCGTCCTCACCACCGTCGTTGTCGAGGAGATCGTCCCCGAGGCGCACCGGGAGGGAGGCGCTCGCCTCGCTGCGCTGGTCATGGTCGGCGGCTTCGCCCTGTTCGCCTTCATCTCCGCCTACGTCGGCTAGCCGGCGAGCTCCCCCGCCGCTTCCAACCACTCGTCGGCTACCGGCGCACAGCCCGGCCCGACGCCGCCCCCGAGTGCTCTTCGATACGGACCCCGCGCCAGAACGCGACGCGGTCCTTGATCTCGGCCGCGGTCGCCCTCGGGTCGGGGTAGTACCAGGCGGCGTCGCAGTTCACGGCGTCGTCCACGACGACGTCGTAGTAGCTGGCCACGCCTTTCCAGGGGCACGTCGTGCGATGGTCGCTCGGGTGCAGGAGGTCGCGGTTGACGGACTCGGCGGGGAAGTAGTGGTTCCCCTCGACGACGACCGTCTCGTCGCTTTCCGCAAGCACGGCGTCGTTCCAGATGGCGCGGGGCACGCTGCTCCTTCCGGTCGGGCTCACCCACGATCTACCCGTTCACCACGGCCGGCACGCTCGACCTTGCCCGTGACGCACGGCGCCGCGCCTCGAAGTTGCGAGCAGCTCCAGCACCGCTCGACGTCGCATATGGCTCAGCTACGCCTCCCCGGGACGCGGTGCCACGTTGCTCTCGCAATAGCGCAGCGCGTCCTCCGCCGAAGCGAACAGCTGGGGACCGTGGGCGAGGAGGAGCTCACGTCGCTCGGGCCCCGTGGGGTGGCGGTACACCCGGGCCTCGTAGTCGTCCCCGACGGAGCGGATCACCGCCTGCTCCGTGCCGTCGGTGCTTCTCAGCTGCCACTCTCCCTCGCCGGTGATGACCCAACCGCCCCCGCGCCGACGATCAAGAGCGGCAGCCATGGAGCTGACGGAGGCGTCGTCTCGTGCCTGGTCGGAGTCCTCAGGAGGGTGGATCGGGACAGCTCCGGTGAGGACGTCGACGTCGGCGTCCTCGCCGGTGGCGGCACCGGGAGCGTTCTGCTGCGACACGTGGTACCTCTCTTTCTCTCGGCTTCCGCGCTCCTACCCACGTTTCCGCTGCTGTGCAACGGGGTCCGGTCAGCCCCGCTGCAGGGCGCCCGCCGTGGCGGCGGCGTCGCGTCATTGGCCCTGGCTGTCGTCGCGGTCGAGGTGGTGGTCGGCCTCGGCGGGGTCGGGCGGGTGGTCCATCGGCCTGTCGTCTCGGAAGACCGCTCGCCCCGTGGGATCGACCTGTGGTTCAACGTTGTCGTCGGTCGGGTCATGCGTCGAGGTGGTGCTCGTCGTCATGCTCGTCGCTCCTTTCGTCGATCGGCCAACCGTCGTTGCCGAGGAAGGCTCACCCGCCGTCGTCGACGTCGATCTGCTCGAGGGGACGGACGGCGGGGCCGTTGAGGACCCTCCCGTCGACCGCGAACCGGGAGCCGTGGCAGGGGCAGTCCCAACTCGTCTCCGCGCCGTTCCATTGCAGTGTGCAGCCCATGTGGGTGCAGGTGATGGACACGGCCTGGACCGTGCCGTCGGCGCCGCGGTAGGTGCCGACGGCGTCTCCGTCGATCTCCACCATCCTGCCGTCGCCTGGTTCGAGGTGGGCCACCGACTCGGCGCGCAGGCGGGCGATGCGATCCATGACGAACCGCTTCCCGACGTGGACATTCTCCTCGACCAGCTTCTTGACCGTCTCGGCGTCACCGATGCGGGTGGCGTCGAAGGCTTCGAGCCAGCGGTTGTCGCGGCCGGCGACGAGGTCGGCGAGGATCCGGGCCGCTGCGGTTCCGTTCGTCAGGCCCCACTTGTTGAAGCCGGTGGCGACGAACGTCCGGGTCATGCGGGGCGAGCGGCCGATGTAGGGGACCTGGTCGGCGGTGATGTAGTCCTGGGCGGACCAGCGGTACTCGAAGGACTCGACGTCGAAGTGGTCCCGGGCCCACCGCTCCAGCTCGCCCCAGTGGCCTGGGGTCGCCTCGCCGTGTCCGGTCGGGTGGTTCTCGCCGACGACGATCAGGCCCCGGCGGTCGCCGTCGATCCACGGGCGGGTGGAGCGGGTGGGTGAGCCCACGTTGATGTGCATCCCCGCGGGTGCCTCGCTCCTCAGCCGTGCCGCGATCCCGTAGGCGCGGCTCGGTCGTGCTTTCGCGAAGAACCCTCCGAGATCGACGAACGGAAGGAGAGTGGCGAGCACCACGTGATCGGCACGGACGTCGCCCGCGCCGGTGCGCACGATCGCATGGTCGGTTCGCTCGTCGACGTCGGTGGCCCGTGTGTGCTCGAAGACCTGCCCGCCGCGCCCGACCAGGGTGCGGACGAGAGCGGCTGTGTAGCGACCGGGGTGGAAGTGCGCCTGGTCGTCGAAGCGGAGCGCGAGCTCGACGGGGAACGGCAGGTCGATCTCGGCCGTGAGGGTTGCCGGGAGGCCGAGGCGGACGGCGGCCTCGTGTTCGGATTCGAGCGAGCTCCGGTGCTCCGCCGTCTGGGTGAAGACGTAGGCGGCCGTCCGCTCGAGCTGGCAGTCGGCGGACGTCTCCTCGGCAAGGGAGGCCACGGTCTCGACCGCCTGCTGGTTGGCCTCGGCGTAGAGGCCCGCCTTGCGCTCCCCGTGCTTCTCGATCAGCTGGTGATACGTCAGCGTGTGCTGCGAAGTGACCTTGCCCGTGGTGTACCCCGTCGTGCCGGCGCCTGTGCTGTCGGCCTCGAGGACGGCGACTCGGGCGCCGTCGTCCTGCAGGAGGAGAGCCGTGGTGAGCCCGGTGATACCGCCACCGACGACGACGACGTCGACGTCGAGGTCGCCATCGAGCGGCGGGTGCGACGACTGGTCGGCTGTTGCGAGCCATACGGATCGGTGTTGGGACATTCGCTCTCCTCAGGTGTCTTCGAGCGCCACCGCACGCGCCGCGCCCCGGTCCCCCAGTGGGAGCCGCCACCCCGACGCCACTGGCCCACGCCGAATCGGGCGCGGGCAGCGGCGACCGTCAGGGCTTTGCGTAGTCGGTGGGTTCTCCTCGTGGTGCGGCCTCCGGGCTCGGCTTGCGTCCGGGCTCGAACGGTACGTCCTCGAAGACGACGTCGACAGGACCGCCGTAGCGGGCACCGTTCTTGGGATCGTGACGCATCCACGACGGTGGTTCGATGTGGATGCGCACGGTGAAGGGCCCACTTCCGGGGACCTTGGCGTTGAACCCGTAGTGGTAGAGGAAGGGATGCCAAAGGAACGGGGCCTGCGCCGTGAACAGCTGCCGCTCGCCGAGAAGAGTGACTGTCACGTCGAGGCCCGGAACGAAGCGGCCGTCGGCGGCGTCGGCGACGGCAACCTCGAGGTGCGCATTCGCCTCCTCGGGCGCCTCTCGCCAGACGAGGCCCTGCGAGGGCTCCAACGCGTACATGCCTTCCGCCTGTTCGTTGACGAAGCCGACGAGGTAGTTTCCCGCCGAAGCCACGACGCCGCCTTCCTCCTTCCTCATGGCGTCCAGCGCTTTGGCGTAGGCGTCGCCCTCCGAGCGCGCCACCTCGAGCTGGTCGGGCTCAGCTTCGTTGCTCCTCTCCATCGGCGGCTTCTCCGCCGGCGTCGTCCTGTCCTCGACCACGTGGCCGCCCATCGTCTCTCTCCCTTCGACGCACTTCGGTCACTCGCCGTGGTACCCGACGAGCCCAGTGGCAACACGGGCGGGGCCCGCCGCGGCGGAGGCTGCCTGCCATTCGCCCCACATCCGCCGATAGGCGGGCGAGGAGCGCAGCACCTCGTCGTGGGGCCCGCCGGCCACCACCCGGCCCCGCTCGAGCACCACTACCCGATCGGCCCGCTCCGCGGTGGACAGGCGGTGGGCGATCACGACCACCGCC
>JALYMX010000464.1 GCA_030773495.1 Actinomycetota bacterium
CACGCGTCCAGAGTCGCCTCTTCGACCTCTACGGCGTGGCCGGTTTCGTGGGCGACGACGAACGGGCGGCGCGCCAGATGGGCGAGGAGATGCTGGGCGGAGTCGACGAGCTGGTGGCGCTCGACGCCGCCGGCGCCGGGCAGGACGCTCGGCCGGCTAGCCGATGACCCGGTCGGGGAGGCAGGCCTGGAGCTCGTCGAGCATCTCGAGCAGCTCCTTGCCGGAGAACAGGTCGCGCTGGATCGTCAGCGTGAGCCAGAACTCCACGAGGTGGCGGGCGGGCTCGGGCTCGCCGTCGACCACGCCGTAGAGGTCGAAGAGGCGACTCTGGACGCGTGAGGCGCTGAAGTAGGCCTCCTCGGCGGCCTCGGCTCGCCATTGCTCGATGATCTGCTCGGTCGTCTCCATGGCTTGTCCGTCCAACGCTCGGCGGTGGTCTCCTGTTCCCTGCATCGGCCCGGACGAACCGCGCCTAGAGGGGATGATCGGGTCTCCGGGGATTGTTACTATCACCGTAGGAGAAATTCGTCGCCGCTGCCCATCCTGAGGAGCTGATCGCATGGCCACCACCGACCTCGACCTCGGTCGGTACAAGCTCGGCTGGTCCGATGCCGTCGAGTACGCCTTCCAGCCCAAGAAGGGCATCAACGAGGCCGTCGTCCGGGAGATCTCCTGGTGGAAGGGCGAGCCGGACTGGATGCTCCAGTTCCGCCTGAAGGCGCTGCGGCACTTCGAGCGCATGCCCATGAAGAAGTGGTTCGCCGTGAACATGCCCGCGATCAACTTCGACGACATCTACTACTACCTCAAGCCGGCCGGCGAGCAGGTCGACGACTGGGACGATCTGCCCGAGCAGATGAAGGCCACCTACGAGAAGCTCGGGATCCCCGAGGCCGAGCGCAAGTACCTGGCCGGCGTCACCGCCCAGTACGAGTCCGAGGTGGTGTACCACAAGAACCGCGAGGACCTCGAGGCCCAGGGCATCCTGTTCTCCGACATGGACACCGCGGTGCGCGAGCACCCCGAGGTCGTCCGGCGCTTCTTCGGCAAGGTCATCCCGCCCGGCGACAACAAGTTCGCCGCCCTGAACTCGGCGGTGTGGTCGGGCGGCAGCTTCATCTACGTGCCCCCGGGCGTGAACTGCGAGATGCCGCTCCAGGCCTACTTCCGCATCAACTCGGAGTACGCCGGGCAGTTCGAGCGCACGCTGATCATCGCCGACGAGGGCTCCCAGGTGCACTACATCGAGGGCTGCTCCGCCCCGGTGTACAGCGGCGACTCGCTGCACTCGGCGGTGGTCGAGCTGGTCGCCCTGCCCGGGTCCCGCATCACGTACACCACCATCCAGAACTGGTCGCCCAACGTCTACAACCTGGTCACCAAGCGGGCGCGGGCCGAGGCCGAGGCCCGGGTGGAGTGGATCGACGGCAACATCGGCAGCAAGCTCACCATGAAGTACCCGTCGGTGTACCTGATGGGCCCCAAGGCCTCCGGCGAGGTCCTGTCCGTCGCCTACGCCGGCGCCGGCCAGCACCAGGACGCCGGCGCCCAGATGGTCCACGCCGCGCCGGAGACCACCTCCACCATCATCTCCAAGTCCATCTCGAAGGACGGCGGCCGCACGTCGTACCGGGGCAAGGTGCACGTGGACCAGGGCGCCACGGGGTCGAAGAGCTTCGTGCGCTGCGACGCCCTGCTGCTCGACGAGATCAGCCGCTCCGACACCTACCCCTACATCGAGATCGAGGAGCGCGACGCCCGCATCGGCCACGAGGCCACCGTGTCGAAGGTGGGCGACGAGCAGCTGTTCTACCTGATGAGCCGCGGCCTCTCCGAGGAGCAGGCCATGAGCATGATCGTGAACGGCTTCATCGAGCCGGTCACCAGGACCCTGCCTATGGAGTACGCGGTGGAGTGGAGCCGCCTCATCGAGCTGCAGATGGAGGGCTCGGTCGGGTAGGGGGGCCTCGGCGTCGCCACGCCTGGCAGGACGCCGCCACCGCGTCGAGTACCCGGTGGCGGCACCTACCATGGACGCATGCCGATGCGCGTCAACTGCAAGCACTACGAGACGCGGACGTACGGCTCCGGCGACACGGTGCACATGTGCCGGCTCGACCTGGCGCCCGAGGCCCCGTGGCGCTGCCCGAAGGACTGCGCCGCCTTCGAAGCCCGCGTGTTCGACGCAGGCTGGACGCACGGCAGCCTCGCCCGCAAGAGCCTTCCCGAGGACCCGCCCCGCCTCGACGCGGACGCCGCCGCGCTGCTCGATCAGGCCGAGGACATCATCAACGCGGTGGGCGCCGAGGTGCTCGACGACGTGGCCCGCCAGCGGGCCCGCCGCGACCTCCCCCGCTGGAAGCGGTTGTTCCGCCGGCGTTGACGCCCCCCGAGCCGGGGGAGGCGACCGCCCGGGGGCTGGTCAGCCGCCTGCGCCGGCTCGGCC
>JALYMX010000465.1 GCA_030773495.1 Actinomycetota bacterium
GCTCCGCTGGGCCGGGTGCAGCGACCGCAGCGTGGCGCTCGGCCTCGGCGCCGACGTCCCGTTCTGCCTCGTCGGCGGCAGGGCGCGCGTGCGCGGCGTGGGGGACATCGTCGAGCCCCTGCCCTTCCGCGCCGCCACCTACACGCTGCTCACCCCGCCCTTCGCCGTCTCCACGCCGGCCGTGTACCGGGCGTGGGACGAGCTGGGCGGCCCACGCGCCGACGGGCCCAACGACCTGGAGCCGGCGGCGCTGCACGTGGAGCCGCGCCTCTGCGAATGGCGGGACCGGCTGGGCCGAGCCACAGGGCGGACGCCCGCGCTCGCCGGCAGTGGGGGGACGTGGTTCGTGGAGGGGGCATTCCCGCACGTACCCGGGGCGGTGGTGACGCGCACCGCCCGTGCCTGACGCGGTCGGCCTGTGGGCCGCCGGCGCTACCTGGCTACTTGCCCGCCCGCCGCTGCCATCGGGTCGCCTTCAGCATCTTCTTGTGCTTCTTCTTGCGCATCCGCTTGCGGCGCTTCTTGATCAGCGAACCCATGGCGGGCCGAACAGTAGCGGTCGGTGGCCTTCCCGGACCAGCCGGCGCGAGGCCGTGAGTACCCTTGGCGCGGGGCGGCGTGCCGCCCCCGCCCCTGGCGGGTAGTTCAACTGGCAGAACGCCGGACTTTGGATCCGGAGGTCGCAGGTTCGATCCCTGCCCCGCCAACCGCAGCCCCGCGCCCTTCCCGCAGCCGAATGCTTCGTCTCCCGACGGCCCAGCGGGTAGAAAGGAGCCATGCGCCGTCCGCTCTCGGCCGTGGTGCTGGCCGCCGGGGAGGGGACGCGCATGCAGTCGGCTCGCCCCAAGCCCGTGCACCTGCTGTGCGGGCGCCCGATGGTGCTCCACGTCATCGACGCCCTGGCCGAGCTGGAGGTGGAGCGCGCCGTCGTCGTGGTCGGCCACGGCGCCGAGCGCGTCACCAAGGCCCTCCTCGAACGCCCGCCGGCCCGCCTGGCCATCGACTTCGTGGAGCAGCGCGTGCAGCGGGGCACGGGCGACGCCGTGTCGGTGGCGCTCACCGCGTTCCCGGAGGACGACGGCGAGGACGGGGAGATCGTCGTCCTCCCCGGCGACACGCCGTTGGTGCGCCCGCCCACGCTGGCCGCCCTGGTCGCGCTGCACCGTGAGGCCAACGCCGCTGCCTCCCTGCTCACCACCCGCCTCGACGACCCCACCGGCTACGGACGGGTGGTGCGCGACCGCAACGACCGCGTGGCGCGCATCGTGGAGGAGGCCGACGCCACGCCGGCCGAGCGGGCCATCGAGGAGGTGAACACCTCCATCTACTGCTTCCGCCGCAGCGTGCTGGCGCCGGCGCTGCGCCGGCTCAACCCCGAGAACGCCCAGGGCGAGTACTACCTCACCGACGTGATCGAGGTCCTGCACGACGCCGGCTACCCCGTGGTCTCCCAGGTGGTCGACGATCCGATGGAGGCGGCCGGCGTGAACGATCGGGCCCAGCTGGCGGTGGCCGAGGCCGAGCTGCGGGCCCGCACCAACCAGCGGTGGTTGCGCCGCGGCGTCACCATGCTCGACCCCGAACGCACCTACATCGACGCCACCGTGGAGCTGGGGGGCGACGTGACGCTGTTCCCGGGCACCGTCCTGCAGGGGTGCACGGTGGTCCACAGCGGGGCCCAGGTGGGGCCCGACTCGCGCCTGGTGGACTGCGTGGTGGGGGAGGGCGCCATCGTGGAGCACAGCGTGGGCCGCCAGGCCGAGATCGGCGCCGACGCCCGGGTGGGGCCGTTCGCCGCCCTGGCCCCCGGGGCGAGGGTGGCGCCCGGCACCGTCACCGGGCCGTTCTACGCCGCCTCTCCGGACGACGAGGGCAGCTGATGCCCCTCGAGGTCGTCCCCACCAAGCGTCTCCAGCTCTACTCGGGGCGGTCCCACCCCGCCCTGGCGCACGACATCGCCGCCCACCTCGGCGTGGCCCTCGGCGAGCCCAACCTCCGGCAGTTCCCGAACGGGGAGATCCACTGCCGCTTCAGCGAGTCGGTGCGCGGCGCCGACGTGTTCATCATCCAGACGCACTCGCGCCCGGTGAACGAGTCGCTCATGGAGCAGTGCATCATGATCGACGCCGCCAAGCGGGCGTCGGCCAAGCGGGTCACCGCGGTGTGCCCCTACTATGCGTACTCCCGCCAGGACCGCAAGGCCGAGGGGCGCGAGCCCATCACCGCCAAGCTGGTCTCCGACATCCTCAAGGCGGCCGGCGCCAACCGGGCGGTCAGCGTCGACCTGCATTCCGGGCAGATCCAGGGGTTCTTCGACGGCCCCGTCGACCACCTCACGGCGTCGCCGGTGCTCGAGGACTACCTGGCCGCCTGGGAGCCCAACGACCTGGTGATCGTCGCTCCCGATGCCGGGCGGGTGAAGGTGGCCGAGCGCTTCGCCCAGCGGCTGAACGCCGACCTGGCCATCATCCACAAGAAGCGGGCGCACGGCGTGGTGGAGGCGCGCGAGGTGATCGGCGATGTCGCCGGGCGGCGCTGCGTGCTCATCGACGACATGATCGACACCGCCGGCACCATCGTCGCCGCCGCCGAGATCCTCGACCACCGGGGGGCGTCGGAGGTGTGGGCCATGGCCACGCACGCGGTGCTCTCCGACCCGGCGGTGGACCGCCTGAAGAACTCCGCCATTGGTCGCGTGGTGGTCACCAACACCCTGCCCGTGCCCCCCGAGAAGCAGATCGACAAGCTCGAGGTGCTCTCGGTGGCCGGCATCATCGCCGACGCCCTCGACGCGGTGTTCGAGGACGCGTCGGTGTCGGAGATCTTCGGCGGAGAGAACCAGGCCTGAGCGGAACCGGGGCGCGCCTAGTCTGCCCCCATGCCCGAGATCACCCTTCCCGCCGTCAGCGGCCGTCCCGCCGGCTCCCGTGCCGCCCGCCGGCTGAGGGCGGCCGGAAGCATCCCCGGCGTGGTGTACGGCCACGGCATCGACCCGCTCCCCGTCGCCGTCGACGCCCGCGCCCTGCGCGCTGCGCTGTCGACCGAGGCCGGGCTCAATGCGTTGCTCGACCTGCGGGTGGAGGGCGACGGTTCGCACCTCGCCCTCGCCCGCGAGCTGCAGCGCGACCCCGTGCGCAACACCGTCGTGCACGTCGACTTCCAGGTGGTGCGCCGGGACGAGGTCATCGCCGCCGACGTGCCGCTCACGCTCACCGGCGACGCCGCCGCCGTGCAGCAGGGCGACGGGGTGGTGGACCAGCAGCTGTTCACCCTGTCGGTCAACGCCACGCCGGGCCGCATCCCCAACGTCATCGAGGTCGACGTGAGCGAGCTGGCCATCGGCGAGACGGTGCGGGTGGCCGACCTGCCGCTGCCGGCCGGCGTGACCACCGACGTCGACCCCGAGGCACCGGTCGCCATCGGCCAGCCGCCGCAGGTCACCGACGCCGATCTGGTCACCGATGCGGCGGCGGAGGCGGCCGCCGCGCTGGGCGGCCCCGAGGG
>JALYMX010000466.1 GCA_030773495.1 Actinomycetota bacterium
TATCCGTGCTGTTCGACGAGCCAGACCAGGCGGCGCGCTTCGAGTCGGCGTTTGCGCGATGGGCAGCTGGCCTCGAGACCGCTCGGTTCCAGCGACAGGACCGCTCGGTGTCGGTCGAGTCCTGCGATCCTGGGCCGGGCCGGAGCAGGGTGCGCGCCGAGGGGCACGTGTCGGGCATCCAGGGCCTCGGCATGCGCCAGTACCTGACGGAGACGATCGAAGGGTTCGGAGCGCCGCCGCGGACGGCGGTGTGCGTCGCCGATGGGCTCATTGCCCGTGTCGGGGCCAACCGCTTGGCGGAGCTCGAAGCGGCGATGATGGAGGACCCGGACGACCCGGAGGCACTGAAGATTCAGGCCCTCTCCGCCGAGCTGGCGGCCAACTGCCCGGAGTAGCGATCGGCGCGGCGTGACCGCCCTCGTCCCGCTCGCCGGACG
Organism: Actinomycetota bacterium; assembly: GCA_030773495.1. GTDB lineage: Bacteria > Actinomycetota > Acidimicrobiia > Acidimicrobiales > JALYMX01. Next base: position 438 of record JALYMX010000466.1, read on the forward strand.
AAGGTGGCGTCCCTGCGGCCGCGACGAGGACGTCCGGTACGTTGCCGCAGTGGGCCTGGCTCTGCGCTCCGGCGCCGCCGCCGTCTACGCCACCATCGTCGCTCGCCACGTCCGCGCCGTCGGCGTCACCGTCCGTCCCGACCGGGCCGCCCTTGCTTCCCTGGCCGCGGTGAGCAGTGATCTGTTCGTACGAACCGCGGCTCTCCGAGTGAGTTTCACGGTGGCCACCGCCGTTGCCGCTCGAATCGGCGTGGTCGAGCTCGCGGCCCACCAGGTGGCGTTCGAGATCTGGACCTTCCTCGCCTTGGTGCTTGACGCCATCGCCATCGCCGGGCAAGCCATGGTCGGCCGGCTGCTCGGCGCCGGCGACGGTTCCGGAGCGCGCGCCGCATCTCGGCGAATGCTCGAGTGGGGCGCCGTGGCGGGCCTCGCGTTCGCCGCCCTGGTGGCGGCCTTGTCGCCGGTGCTCCCCGGGCTCTTCACCGGCGATCCCGAGGTGGCCCGGCTGGCGTCGTTCCTTCTCCTGTTGGTCGCCGTGCTGCAGCCGGTCAACGCCGCGGTGTTCGTGCTGGACGGTGTGCTGATCGGCGCCGGCGACCTGCGTTACCTCGCCTGGGCGATGGTTGTCGCTTCAGCTGCGTTCGTGCCGGCGGCGGCCGCCGTCAACCTGGCCGGCCTCGGGATCGGATGGCTGTGGATGGCGATCGCCATACTCATGGCGGCCCGATTGGTGACCCTCGGCGCACGCTGGCGACGCGGCGCCTGGGCCGTCGTCGGCGCCCGCCGCCCGTCGCCAACATGACCTGGCCGGCAGGTGCGGCTCGAGTCCTCGTGCCCCCCGCGACGGCGGCGCCCACGTCCCTCGGGCTATCGCCGACGAGGGCTGCTAGCGGCTACGATCCGTGCGCGGTGATGCACGGCGGGTCAGCGAGGGCCTCGGCTCTCACCTCGGGGCACGATTTTGTGGTGGCGGCGGGAGCACGACTCCGCGCCCTGCTCGCTCGGGTGGCGCCCGCCCACGTCGTTCTCGCCGGTCTGGTTGGAGTCGTCGTCCTCGTGGCCGTGGGATGGGACACCACGCTCGACCGTCCCGCCGTCGGCTATCCCCCGCGTCGCCTGCTCGACCTCGACGGAGAGCTCGGCGCGTCGGCGGTGTTCTCGGCCGCCCTGCTGCTCCTGGCCGCCGCCGCTGCGCTCGGGTGGGCCTCGGTGACGGCAACGCGTTGGGGGGTGCGCTGGGCGGCGTTGACGGCACTGTTCTTCGTCTTCATGGCGAGCGACGAGGTCGTTTCGGTCCACGAGCGCATGGAGCGCCTCACCGGGCTGGACTGGCAGCTGATCTACGTGCCGGTGGTCATCGCCGCCGCCGTCCCGGCCGTCGGGCTGGTGTTCGACCTCCCCGACCTACGGACGAGGGCGGTGTTCCTGGCCGGCGGCGCCGCCTGGGTGGGTGCGCAGGCGCTCGAGTTCTACCAGTGGCACGACGACGTGCTCGTCCACCCGCTGGCGATCATCCCCGAAGAGGCGCTCGAGATGCTGGGCTCGCTGTTGTGGGCGGCCGCCCTCCTCGTCGCCGTCTCCCGTGGCCGGCGCCGAGCTGCGGCGCCGTCTCCGGCCCCCATGCCCATGCCTCCCCTTCCCTAGGCGGTCCTTCTCACTACAGTTGCCCCGATGCCGAGCCGCGTCGCCGAGCACGTGGTGCGGGGGCGGCTGTTTCGCCGGCCGCTGCGCCTGCGAGTGGACCTGCACGGCGTGTCGGTGTTCGGCCCCGCCCGCCAGCATCGGGTGATGCGCTGGGAGTGGATCGAGCAGATCGACGCCGCCGACGAGGTCGTCGTCGCTGGCGCCGGCGCCGAAGTGCGCCTCCCGGCGGGTGCCTTCGGGCTGTCCCCCGGCGACCTCGCCGATCGCTTGCGGTCGGCCTGCGACCCGGGCCAGCGTCCCGACGTCATCGCCGGGCTCAGGGGGGACGCCGACGACGGGTGACGGGTGGTGCAAAGCGCGAGCGGGTGCCGCGCGCCATCGACCAGCCTCTCCACCCGAGGGGGCCGACGAGGAGATCGTTGCCGCCATGCGGCTCCACCGCGTCGGCCCGTCGCTGACCGGCAACGGGTGGGAAACCGCTTCGACCGGTTCAGGTGGTTACGAGGAGTGCCGATCGTCGCAGTGACGGGCGGGAGCGCCGCCCGTGAGCAAGAAGACGAGGCAACACCGCCGGGCGCCCCTCGAACACGGGGGATTGATGTGGAATGGTGACGGCTGTTGCCTTTCCGACGAGGACGTGGATGGCGGAGCATGGCGAGTGACCTCTCCAGCGGCGAGCAGGCGTCGTCCGGCGGTGAGGAGGACGCGGCCGCCGCGGTGGCCGCCCTCCTCGCCGCCGGCCTCGACGCCGACGACGCTGCCCGCCGACTGCTCGAACCGCTGGCGTCCGAGGCCCACCATCGATGGGCGACGAACCAGTGGACCCCGGGGAGCGAGCAGTCGGCGAGCGTCGTCGTCGACGCCGTGCGCGCCCTCCTCGTGGTCGGCGGCCACGCCGCGCC
>JALYMX010000467.1 GCA_030773495.1 Actinomycetota bacterium
CCACGTGGCGGCGGGCCGCCTCGGCCTGGCGCTCGAGCGGCCGGCGCTGGCGGCGCAGCTCGCGCAGCAGGTCCTGGAGGCGCACGAGGTTGGCCTCGGTGGCCTCCAGCCGGCGCTCCGCCTTCTCCCGCCGGCGGCGGTACTTGAGCACGCCGGCCGCCTCCTCGAGGATGGCCCGCCGCTCCTCGGGGCGGGCGTCGAGCACGCCGGCCAGCTGGCCCTGGGAGACGATCACGTGCTGCTGGCGGCCCACGCCGGTGTCGGAGAGCAGCTCCTGCACGTCGAGCAGGCGACAGGGCACCCCGTTGATGCCGTACTCGCTGTCGCCGGAGCGGAACAGCGTGCGGGTGACGGTGACCTCGGTGAACTCGATGGGCAGCAGGCCGGCGGAGTTGTCGATGGTGAGGGACACCTCGGCCCGGCCGAGGGCAGGCCGCGAGGCGGACCCGGCGAAGATGACGTCGTCCATCCGCGAGGACCGCACGGTGCGCGGCCCCTGGGCGCCGAGCACCCACGCCACGGCGTCGACGATGTTCGACTTGCCGCTGCCGTTCGGCCCGACGACGACGGTGATCCCCGGCTCGAGCTCGAGGGTCGTGGGCTCGGCGAAGGACTTGAAGCCCTTCAGGGTGAGCGACTTCAGGAACACGGCGCTCGCAGGCTACCGGCGGGGCGGCGCCGGGCCGTGGACCCTCCGCCCGCCCTCACCCCACCGGCGGCGTCAGACCTGGCACTGCTGGCAGAGGAAGCTGGAGCGGCCCTGGGTGCGCACCCGCACGATGGGGCTGCGGCAGCGCCGGCAGGGCTGGCCCTCACGGTCGTAGACCTTGTGCTGGCTCTGGAACTCCCCCACGTCGCCGAACAGGTCCCGGTACTGCTCGTCGGCCAGCGAGGAGCCCCGGTGCTTGATGGCCTCCTGCAGGGTCTCGACCAGCGAGCGGTAGAGCCGGCGCACCTCCTGCGACGACAGGCTGTCGGAGGGCCGGTCGTAGCGGAGCCCGGCGCCCCACAGGATCTCGTCGGCGTAGATGTTGCCCACCCCGGCCAGGAACTGCTGGTCCATGAGCAGGGTCTTCAACTTGGCGTGCCGGGCGTGCAGCATCTCGGCGAAGCGGTTCCAGCTGATGACGTCCTCGAGCGGGTCGAACCCGAGGTGGGCCAGCTCGGGGACCACCTTCTCCACGTCGTCGGCGGCGGTGACGAACAGCTCGCCGAAGGTGCGGGGGTCCACGTAGCGCAACTGGCCCCCCTGGTTGAAGGTGACGACGACGTGGGTGTGCTTCACCAGCGGCTCCTTGGCCGACTTGGCCCGCAGCAGCTGGCCGCTCATGCCGAGGTGGATGACCAGCACGTCGTTCCCACCCGGGGTCGGGCCCTCGAGGCCGAGGACGAGGTACTTGCCCTTGCGCTGCACGCCGGCGATCTTGCGACCCTCCAAGCGGCTGACGAACTCCTCGGGGTCGCTGTGGCGGCGGACGGCCCGCAGGCCGGTGACCTCCACCTGCTTGATCCGCCGGCCCACGACCTCCTTGTCGAGGTCGCGGCGGAGGGTCTCGACCTCGGGCAGCTCAGGCATCGGCGGCGTGCTCGACCAGGGCCAGCTGGGCCCAGGCGGCGCGCGCCGCCGCCTGCTCGGCCTGCTTCTTCGAACGCCCCTCGCCTCGCCCCCGCTCGACCCCGGCCACCGAGACGGTGGCGAAGAAGCGCTTGGCGTGGTCCGGGCCCTCGTCGGTGACCTGGTACCGGGGCAGCTGGTCGAACATGCGGGCGGCCCGCTCTTGCAGGCGGGTCTTGAAGTCCTGGCCTCCCGGGCCGGCGGCCGCCTCGGCAATGCGGTCGCCCAGCAGCCACAGCACCAGGGACTGCGCCGCTGCCCACCCGCCGTCGAGGTACACCGCCCCGATCACCGCCTCCATGGCGTCGGCCAGGATGGAGGGCTTCTCCCGCCCGCCGGAGGCGTCCTCCCCCTTGCCCAGCAGGAGCCAGGAGCCGAGGTCGAGGCCGGTGGCCACCTCGGCCAGGACCGCCGAGTTGACGACCGAGGCCCGCACCTTGGCCAGCTCGCCCTCGGGCAGCCCCGGGTACATCCGGAACACGTGGTCGGTGACGACCAGCCCGAGCACGGCGTCGCCCAGGAACTCGAGGCGCTCGTTCGACTCCTCCCCGGCCACCTCGGCGCACCAGGACCGGTGGGCGAGCGCCCGGGCCAGCAGTGCGTCGTCCGAGAACCTCCAGGACAGCCGCTCGGCGACGGCCTCCAGGCGCGGACGGCCCGACAGGGTCAGTCGGCTTCCAGCTTGGCGACGACGTAGTCGACCGCGTCGCGCACCGTGCGCAGGTCCTCGAGGTCCTCGTCGTCGATGCGGAACCCCACGGTCCGCTCGCCGAGCTCCTCCTCCAGCGCCTCCACCAGCTCGATGAGGGCCAGCGAGTCCGCCGAGAGGTCCTCGCTGAACGAGGCGCCCTCGGTGATGGCCGACGGCTCGATCTCGAGGATGTCGGCCAGGCGGTCGCGGATCAGCTCGAAGACCTGCTGGCGGCCCATCGGGCTTCGTTCGACGTGGGTCTCGGCGGGCATCGAAAAGCTCCTGGGGCGGCGACTCGGCGGGATGGTAGCTCGCGCCGAGCGCCCATTGGGCGGACGGGGACGTCGGCTACGCCTTCACCGACTGGCGCAACCGGTCCACCAGCCCGCCCTCCACCATGTCGCGGGCCACGCCGAGGGCGTTGAAGACGGCGCCCGCCGACGACGAGCCGTGGCTGATGATGCACACCCCGTCGACGCCGAGCAGCAGCGCCCCGCCGTAGGAGTCGGGGTCCATCTCGGTGGCCAGGGGCATCAGGAGCGGCAGGAGGACCTCGGAGGCGGCGATGGCCTCCGGGGTGGAGGTCATGACACCGAACACGGCGTAGCGCATGAACCGCATGGCGCCCTCGAGCGCCTTGAGCACCACATTGCCGGTGAACCCGTCGGTGACGACGACGTCGACGCGGTCGGTGAGCAGGTCGCGACCCTCCACGTTGCCGATGAAGCGGCCTCCCGACCCGGACCAGCACTCGGGCGCCTTCAGCGCGGCGTGCGCCTCCTTGACCGCCGTGGTCCCCTTGGTCTCCTCCTCGCCGATGGACAGCAGGCCGACCCGCGGGCTCTCGATGCCGTAGCGCCCGGCCGCGTAGGCCGCCCCCATCTGGGCGAATTGGACCAGCCAGCCTGGTTGGCACTCGGCGTTGGCGCCGGCGTCGAGCAGCACGGTGGGGGTGGAGCCGGGCACCGGCAGCGGCGTGGCGATGGCCGGGCGGCTCACGCCCGGCAGCCGGCCCATGCGCAGCAGGGCCGCCCCCATGGCGGCCCCCGTGTTGCCGGCGCTGACCATGGCGCTGGCCCGCCCGTCACGCACCGCCTCGGCCGCCCGCACCACCGAGGCGTCCTTCTTGCGCCGGACGCCGCCGGCGGCGTCCTCGTCCATGCCGATGACCTCGCCGGCCTCGACCACCTCGAGCCCGCCGGCGTCGCCCATGGCGTCCGCCCGTCCCACGAGCAGCACGGGGATCCCGAGCTCGCTGGCAGCTTGGCGGGCCCCGGCCACGATCTCGGCGGGGCCGCGGTCACCCCCCATGACGTCGACGGCGATCGGGAGCACGTTGCTAGCCGACGTCGATGGCCTGGCGGCCTCCGTACCACCCGCAGTTGGCACACACGACGTGAGGCAGCTTGGCCCGGCGGCACTGGGGGCAGATGCTGCGGGCCGGTTGGCCCAGCGTCCAGTTGCTGGCCCGGCGGCTACGGCTCTTCGCCTTCGAGGTCTTCTTCTTGGGAACGGCCATGGGGGGTCTCGCTCTCTGGGGCGGGCGGAGGGTGCTGCTCAGGTGTGGCTCAGGGCTCAGGATTGTCGCCGAGGACGTCGAGGGCCGCCCATCTGGGGTCGACCGGCGCCTCGGCGCACCCGCACGGTGTCACGTTGCGCTCGGCTCCGCACGTCGGGCAGATCCCGGCGCAGTCCTCGCGGCACAGGGGCGCCTGGGGAAGCTCGAGCAGCACGGCGTCGCGCGCCAGGGGCTCCAGGTCGACCTGGTCGCCCCGCAGCAGGTAGGTCTGCTCGAGGTCTGAGTCCTCCTCGTACACCTCGCGGACGTGGCTGCTGATCACATTGGTCGCCTCACCCAGGCAGCGCCGGCACGGCCCGGTCCACGGCGCCGACACGGTGCCGGTGACGACGACGCCGCCCGCCACGGCCTCGAGGACCACGTCGACGGTGACGTCGGCGTCCTCGGGCACGGCGCTGCCGCTCACCGCGAGGCCCGGCAGTGGCGCGGAGCGACGCTCGCGGCGCCGCTGGCCGCTGACCTTGCGCAGGTCGGCCACACTCACGACGAAGGGGCTGGTGCGCACGCGGCAAGTCTAGGAGGGCGCCGGGCCCGGCCCGACCTGCGAGGCGAGCTAGAGCGGCTGGTCCTGGTCGAAGAAGGCCTCGTCGGCGCCCTCGGAGGCCCCCAGGTCGCCGGCCCCTCCCGGCGGCATGGGAGCCGGCGTGGCCCGCAGCTTCTCGCGGCCGGCCCGCACCGTCTTGGTGGTCCGCTCGAGGATGATCTCGAAGGCGGCCAGCTTCTGGTCGCAGTAGTCGTCGGCCTCGTGACGCAGGCGCCGGGCGTCGTCGCGCGCCTCTTCGACCGTCTTGCTGGCCAGCTGCTTGGCCGCCCGCACGATGTCGGTGCGCTGCACCATGCGCTCGGCCCGGACCCGCGCCGCCTCGAGGATCTCGTCGGCCTCGCGCTGGACCTTGGCGAGGAACTCCTCGCGCTCCTTGAGCATCCACCGGGCCTGGCGCAGCTCGTCGGGCAGGCGCTCGAGGGCGTCGTTGAGCAGCTCGCAGACCTCCTCCTTCTCGACGCGCACCGTGGTGGAGAGCGGCATGGGCTTGGCGTTGCTCACGATGTCGATGACCCGCCGGAGCAGGGTCTCGGTGGCGACCGGGTCGTAGCCGTCGTCGGCGCTCATCCGTAGCGCTCCTCCAGCCGCTTGGCCACCGTGGCGGGGACCATCGAGCTCACCCGCGTGGCCCCGCCGAAGCGGGCGATGTCCCGCAGCAACGACGAGGAGATGAACGACGAGCTCGTGGCGCAGGGCACGAAGACGGTGACCAGCCCGGAGACGGCCTCGTTCATGCGGGCCATCTGCAGCTCGTGCTCGAAGTCCGAGGCGACCCGCAGGCCCTTCACGATCACGTCGGCCCCCACCTGGCGGGCGAGGTCGACCACCAGCGAGCCGAAGAACTCGACCTTGACGTTGTCGAGGTGGGCGACCGACTCGGCGATCATCTCGCGGCGGTCGGCGAGGGAGAACAGCGGCTCGCCCTTCTGCGGGTTGCGCATGGCGGCGACGACCACGTGGTCGAACAGCCGTGCCGCCGTCTCGATGATCTCCAGGTGCCCGTTGTGCAGTGGGTCGAAGGAGCCCGGGAACAGGGCTGTCCTCACGCGCTGCCTTTCTCGTGTCCGGCGCCCGCCGGTCGGGCGAGCGTGACCACGGTACCGCCGTAGCGCTTCACCTTGAGAACTTCCCAGGCCTGCCCCACGTCGATCTCCTGGCCGCTCTCGAGCACGGCCAGGCCGGCCGGCAGGCGCTCGAGCAGGGTGGGCCAGGCGTCGAACGCGTAGGGGGGGTCCACGAAGGCCAGGGCGACGCGTGGCGCCCCCGTGAGCCAGCCGAGGGCGTCGGCCTGCACGACGGTGGCCCGGGCGTAGAGGCCGGTGATGACGAGGTTGGTGTGGATGGCGTCCAACGGCGCCCGGTCGCGCTCGACGAAGGTGGCCACGGCGGCGCCCCGCGAGAGGGCCTCGATGCCCATGGCGCCGGTGCCGGCGAACAGGTCGAGCACCGAGGCGCCCTCCACGGCGTCGAGGGAGCCCAGCATGTCGAACACCGCCTCCCGCACCCGGTCGCTGGTGGGCCGGACGCCCGACCCGGCGGGAGCGCGCAGCTGGCGCCCCTTGGCCGAGCCGGCCACGACCCGCATGCCGGGGAGGCTACGCGGCGGGCGCTCCCTGCTGCTCGAGGGCGGCTCCCGCCTTGGCGTTGGTGACGGCGAGGTCCTCGATGCCGGCGACGTCGATCCTGCCCGCCCCGTAGCGCTGGCGCTGGCGGGCCTCGAGGCGGGTGGCCACCTGGCTGAGGCTGGCGTTGACGGCGATGTAGACCAGAGCGGCGAGCGACAGCGCCTGGAGGTTGATGAGGAAGAACTCGCCGGTGATCCGGGCCCGCCGCAGCAGCTCCTCGTAGAAGATGAACACGCCCAGCGAGGTGTCCTTGAGCAGGGTGACCAGCTGGCTCACGATGGCCGGCACCATGCGCCGGACCGCCTGGGGCACGATCACGAACGCCATCGACTGCCAGTACCCGAGGCCCACGGCGTACGCCGCCTCGCTCTGGCCGCGGTCGAGCGACAGGATGCCGGCCCGGAAGATCTCGGCCAGCACGGCGCTGTTGTAGATCGACAGGCCGATCACCAGGTACCAGAACGTCTCGAGCCGGACCCCGAGGCGGGGCAGGCCCAGCCAGGAGAACAGGATCAGCAGTAAGAGCGGCAGACCCCGGAAGAACTCGACGTAGAGGGCGGCCAGCCACCGCTGCGGCCGGTTCCGGGCCAGCCGGGCGAGGGCGACGGTGCCGCCGATGGCGATGGCGATGCCCATCGACGTCACCGCTGCCTTGATCGTGTTCGCCAGCCCCCCGAGCAGGAACTTCATCACCGACCACTGGGTGAGCGGCCGCCACTTCTCGGCGTCGAGCTGGCCGTTGGCCTCGAGCCGCCGCACCGCCACGACGAGGCCCGCCGCGACGAGGGCGCCGCTCACCACCGACGCCACGAGCACGCGCCGGCGGGCCCGCGGCCCCAGGGCATCGGCCAGCACCGGCGCCGCGGTCGTCATCGCTTGATGGCCACGCGGCGCTCGAGGCGCCCAACGGCGAACCCCGAGGGGATGGTGAGGAGGAGGTAGGCCACCGCCGCCCCGAGGAAGACGGGAATGGGCTGGGCCGTCTCCGTGATGAGCTGCTCGGTGGTGTCCCCCAGCTCCTGCACCGAGATGAGGGCGGCCAGGGCCGAGTTCTTGATGAGGGCGATGAAGATGCTCCCGAGGGGCGCGACGACGGTGCGCAGCGCCTGGGGCAGCACGACGATGCGCAGCACCTGGGGGAAGGTGAGGCCGAGGGCCCGCGCCGCCTCTGCCTGCCCTCTCGCCACCGTGTTGACGCCCGAACGGATCGTCTCGGCCACGAAGGAACCGGTGTAGGCGGACAGCACGATGACCGCCGTCGTGAAGACGGAGTACTGGACGCCGACGTCGCCGCCGCCGAACAGGAAGCCGATCATCAGCACGGCGAGCGGTGTGTTGCGCACCGTGCCGACGTAGAACGCGCCCACGGCCCGCAGCGGCGGCACCGGGCTGACCCGGAAGCTGGCGACCACGGCGCCGATCACGAATGCCGCCGCGAACGACAGCAGCGTGAGCGACACCGTGGTGCGCGTCGCTGCCAAGAAGAGGTCGAGGTTGTCGAGGACGACGTCCACGGCCGTCTCTCCGGCTCAGGTGGTGGTCGTGGTCGCCGCCGTGCTCGTCGTGGTGGCCGCCGTGGTGGCCGTACCCGCGCTGGTGTAGCGGTCGACCGGGGGCGGCTCGGGGGTCGGCAGGCCGAGCTTGCCGAGCGTGCGCTCGTACGCCCTCGCCCACTCCCCGCTCTTGTAGATCGCCTCCAGACGGTCGTTGATGAAGGCGCGGAAGCCGTCGTCGCCCTTCTTCAGGCCGACGCCGAGGGGCTCCTCGCTGACGTCGATGTCGACCAGCTTGAACTGGCGGTTGCTGGCCTCGACCAACCCGAGGAGGATCCCGCGGTCGGTGACGACGGCGTCCACCCGGCCCTGGCGCAGGGCGTCGCCGCACTCGGGGTAGGTCTCGAACAGCGTCACGTCGGCCTTGATCTGCAGCTTGTCCAGGTTGGCGGGCGTGGTGGAGCCGCGGCCGGTGCACACCTTCCTGCCGTTCAGGTCGGCCAGGACCTTGATCGTGTTGTTGTCGCTCTGCACCATCACCGTCTGGCCGTCGATCACGTAGGGGCCGGCGAAGTCCACCTGCTTCTTGCGGGTGTCGTTGATGGTGTACGTGGCCACGACGATGTCGACCTCGCCGCTCTGGATGACGGCCTCGCGCACGGCGGAGACCGCCTCCTTGAAGTCGACCTTGCCCTCCACGTCCTCGGCGCTGCCGCCGAAGATGCCGGTGGCGATCAGCTTGGCGATCTCGATGTCGAACCCCTCGAGCTCGCCCGTGGTGGGGTTCTTCAACCCCGACCCCAGCTGGTTGAACTTGGTGCCGACGACGAGCTTTCCCTTCTTCTGGATCTTGGCCATCGTCGTCTCGGGATCGAACTGGGGCGCCGCCGCCGTCGTACTCCTCCCCTCACCCTCGCCGGCCGTGGTCGTGACGGGGTCGTCCTCGCCGCAGGCGGCGCCCACGAGGGCGACGGCCAGCAGCAGGGAGGTGAGCAGCCACCTGGGTCGGGTCATGTCGTCTCCTTTTCTGTCAATGGGCGAGGATCTTGGACAGGAAGTTGCGGGCCCGCGCCGAGTCGGGCGCCGAGAAGAAGCGGTCGGGTGGAGCGACCTCGACGACACGGCCCTCGTCCATGAAGACGACGCGGCGGGCGGCGGAGCGGGCGAAGCCCATCTCGTGGGTCACCACGATCATCGTCGTCCCCTCGGCGGCCAGCTCCGTCATCACGTCGAGCACCTCCTTGATCATCTCGGGGTCGAGGGCCGACGTGGGCTCGTCGAACAGCATCAGCTTCGGCTCCATGGCCAGCGCCCGGGCGATGGCCGCCCGCTGCTGCTGGCCGCCTGACAGCTCGGCCGGGTAGCGCTCCGACTTGTCGGCGATGCCCACCCGCTCGAGCAGCTCCAGCGCCCGCTCCCGCGCCCGGTCCTTGCGCACGCGCCGCACCTTCACCGGCCCCAGCATGACGTTCTGGAGCACGGTCAGGTGGGCGAACAGGTTGAACGACTGGAACACCATCCCGATGTCGGCGCGGAGGCGGGCCAGCGCCTTTCCCTCCTCGGGCAGCGGCACGCCGTCGACGGTGATGGTGCCGCTGTCGATCGGCTCGAGGCGGTTGATGCACCGGCACAGGGTGGACTTCCCCGACCCCGACGGGCCGATGACCACGACCACCTCGCCCCGTTCGACACTGAGGTCGACGTCGACGAGAGCCCGCACCTCGCCGAACGACTTGCTCACCTTGTCGACCACGACAAGGGGGGCTCCGGCCACGACCTGGAGGGTACCGGTCGCCTCCCACCGCCGCGCGTCAGCGCTTGAAGAGGCAGTCGGAGGGGCTGTGCCGCGCACGTCCTGAACTGCGGTTTTCCTGTTCACCGCTGCTCGTCGTTGTCGGTCGGTTCTCCCCAAAGCGCCGAAGCGCTCCCGGTTCTCGTCGCCCGCCGTGCGACAGTCCCGGCGAGGGACGGGTGACGCCGGTGCCGTACACCTGGGCCTTCCCCGAGGCGACCAGCGTGCGTGAGAAACGGTCCTCAGTCGCCCTGCTCGGGGTCGATCCTCACGACCTCAACACGGGTAGCCGTTGGCACTTCGTACGTGACGAAGATGTGTGCAGCCGGATGAAGGTAGATGAAGAGTTGCGAATCGAAGGGGTCTTGCAGCGACTCGCCTAGTGGGGGACCGATGATTCGGCACTCGAGAACCCACAGCTTGAAGCGAACACGCTGAAGCTGCGATGGGTAGAAAATTGCGACCCATTCGTCGTACGCGTCGCTGTAGTCAACCTCGGCCAAGACGCCGGAAGCTACCGACCGAGACGCAGCTCTTCACGGATCCGCTGGATGAACGCCTCGTCGCTCTCCGCTACTCGAGGCTGCGCGTTGCTCGCCAGGGTCCGTCGGCGCTCACCCGTCTTCGGCTCGCGGAGGAGCGCAAGTGCGCGATCACGAAGCTCAGGGTCGTCGAACCACCGACCAGATCCGTTGGTCTCGCCCGGTACGGAGTCAGGAGTCGGCATTCTCATCCCCGTGTTCCTACGACCTGCGCTTCAGCGACCGCCGCCGCGATGGTCGTTCGCCGGGTGCGACGTGCCGTCCGAGACCGGACGGTAGAACGTTCGAAATATGCCTGTCAAGCATCTCACTACACCTGACCTCCGCGCGGGATGAGCCGCCCGGCGCTCCGCTTGACTCGGAACCGACCCAGCGGCAACGAAGGGCGCAGGCAGGTCATCGGGGGAGAAAGGGGCCACCCTCGCTGCTTTCGGCCGTCGAGCACCTGAGCCAACACGGTCGTGGTGACGTTCACGCCGAGTCCCCCCCTGCGGCCTTGGCACCGGCCGCCGCGCGTTCGGCCATGCGCGCGTCGTGCTCGTCGCCGGCGATGGCCACGGCCATTACGGCGCGACCGCGGGGAGAATTCCTCCTCGCCGGCGCGGTGTGCACCAGGCGCCGGTTTACGCCATAACGGTTGACGATGCTCCGCATCCCGCCCGCGACGGTCGACGCGAAGCCGACGGGCGGCGCGGTAGCGGGCCGACGCAGTGAACACGGGGTCGGCCTGCACGGCGGCCACGAAGACGTCTCGCGCCTTGCGCTCCTCGACCTCGCCGCCGGCGGCATTCACAACTCGGCGAGGGCGTGCGGTCCCAGGCCTCGATGGCGGTGTCGCGTGGCGCCTCTCGGCAGCCGCCGCACCTTCGCCGCGGCGCTGCTGTCGCGCGCGTCTCGGTGAAGGGCAGTCGCTGGCTGCCTCGGCGAGGCCAGCCGGGCGATCATGCTGTCGACCTACGCCGCACCTCATGCCGACCGAGGACGTCGCCGGAGCGGTCCTCGACGCCGCTCTCGCCCTCTTGCGGACAGCGTGCGGACAGCGGCAGGGTCGCACGTCGTTTGACCTGCCTGTTGCTCGTCCTCAGCTCTTGAAGAGGAACTCGGCCTCCTCGTCGTCGACGAGCAGCCGCAGCTCGTCGGCCAGCAGCTCGTGGCCCTCGAGGTGGGGGTCGTCGTCGACGATGGCGGACGCCACCCGCCGGGCCTCGCCCACCAGGTCCTTGTCCCGGCGCAGCGAGGCCAGGCGCAGGTCGCTCCTGCCCTTCTGGCGCGTCCCGAGGATGCTGCCCTCGCCCCGCAGCTCGAGGTCCACCTCGGCCAGCTCGAAGCCGTCGGTGGTCCGCACCATGGCGGCCAGGCGCTCCTCGGCGTCGCTCGTGGCGCCGGCGCCCAGCAGGTAGCACCACGACGTCGCCCCGCCCCGACCGACCCGGCCCCGGAGCTGGTGGAGCTGGGCCATGCCGAACCGGTCGGCGTCCTCGATCACCATCACAGTGGCGTTGGGCACGTCGACGCCCACCTCGACCACGGTGGTGGCCACCAGCACGTCGACCTCGCCGGCCCGGAACGCCGCCATCACCACCTCCTTGTCCCTGGCCGGCATCTGGCCATGGAGCAGGCCGAGGCGCAGGCCGGCCAGCACGCCGTCGCGCAGCCGCTCGAGCTCCTCGGTGGCCGAGCGGGCCTGGATGCGCTCGGACTCCTCGACGAGCGGGCACACCACGTAGGCCTGGTGGCCGGCGGCCACCTCGTCGCGGACGCGGCCCCAGGCCTCCGCCTCCTCCAGCTCCCCCCGCGCCCACCGCGTGCGCACGGGCGTGCGCCCCGGCGGCAGCTCGTCGAGCACGGTCAGGTCCAGGTCGCCGTAGACGAGCATGGCCGCCGTGCGGGGGATCGGAGTGGCGGTCATGACCAGCACGTCGGGATCGCTCCCCTTGCCCCGCAGGGCGGCCCGCTGCTCGACACCGAAGCGGTGCTGCTCGTCGATGACCACCACGCCGAGCCGGGCGAACTCCACGTCCTCGGTGAGCAGGGCGTGGGTGCCGATGAGCACATCGACTTCGCCGGCGGCCAGGGCGGCGTGCAGCTTGGCCCGCCGAGCCGCCGGCGTACGGTTGGTGAGCAGCTCGACCCGCAGCGGGCGCTCCCCCGTGAGGGTGGCGGCGTCGGGCACGGTGAGCGGGGCCAGCAGCTCGCGGACGCCGAGGTGGTGCTGCTCGGCCAGCACCTCGGTGGGGGCCATGAGGGCGGCCTGGTGTTCGCCCTGGACGGCGGTGAGCAGGGCGGTCACCGCCACCACCGTCTTGCCCGCGCCCACATCGCCCTGGAGCAGCCGGTGCATGGGATGGGGGGCGGCCAGATCGGCGGCGATCTCGGCGCAGGCCCGGCGCTGGGCGTCGGTGAGGGGGAACGGGAGGGCGGCGTGGAAGCGGCCGACCAGCTCGCCGTCCACCCGGTGGCGGATCCCCTTCGCTGCCCGCTCCAGGGCCCGCTTGCGCATCACCAGGGCGAGCTGGAGGCGGAACAGCTCGTCGAACGCCAGGCGGCGGCGGGCGGCCTGTGCCACGCCCATGGTCTCGGGCTCGTGGATCTGCGCGAAGGCCCAGGTGCGCCCGACCAGGTCGAGCTCCTTGCGCCACCGCTCGGGCAGCGGGTCGGCCAGCTCGCCGGCCCGCTCGAGGGCCTCGGCCACCCAGGTGGCCAGCTCCCACGTGGTCAGCCCCGCCTTCTCCGACTGCGGGTAGATCGGCACGATGCGACCGGTGCGGTCGCCGACCAGGTCGACCACCGGGTTGGTCATCTGCCGGCGCCCCTTGAACACCTCGAGCCGGCCGAAGAACACCGCCTGGGTGCCCGCCGCCAGCTGCCGGGCCCGCCACGGCTGGTTGAAGAACACGCAGCGCAGGTAGCCGCTGCCGTCGAAGACGTCGGCCTCGACGAGCGAGCGACCCTGACGGGTGCGCCGCACGCTCACCCGCTTCACGGTGGCCAGCACCATGGCCTCGTCGCCCACCCGGAGCTCGCGGATGGCCGCCTGCTGCGTGCGGTCCAGGTACCGGCGGGGGTAGTGCATCAGCAGGTCGAGCACGACCTCGATGCCCACCTCGGCCAGGGCCTCGGCCTTCTTCGCGCCCACCCCGCGCAGCTCGCCCACCGGGATGGTGGCCAGCCGGCTGAGCCTGCGCGGCGTCACTCGATCGAGAACAGGTACGGGTAGAGGGGCTGGTCGCCGTCGTGGACCTCCACGGCCACGTGGGGGCACTTCCCCTCCAGCCAGGCGCCGATGGCCTCGGTGTCACCGCTGCCGGCGCCCTCGCCGACGATCACGGTGACGAGCTCGTGCTCGTCGGTGACCAGCCTGGCCAGCAGCCCGGTGGCCGCCTCCACCACGCTGGGCGCCACCACCTCGATCGACGAGCCCGACAGCCCGAGCCACGCCCCCTCGTCGATGGGGCCGGCCGTCGACGACGACGCCCGCACCGCCCTGGTGACGGCACCCGCGACCACCCGCCCCGCCGCCGCGGCCATCGCCTCGGCGTTGGCGTCAGCACCGGTGTCGGCGTCGTAGTCCAGCAGCGCCGCCATGCCCCCGGGTACGGAGCGGGTGGGCACGACGCGCACGGTCTTGGCCGTCAAGGCGTCGACCTGCTCGGCCACCGGCACGATGTTCTTGTTGTTCGGCAGCACCACGACCTGGTCGGCCGGCGCCGCCTCGACCGCCTCGAGGATCTCGGCGGTCGACGGGTTCATCGACTGGCCGCCGGCCAGGACAGCGGACGCGCCCAGCGAGCGGAAGATGCGGTCGAGTCCGGCGCCGGCGGCGACGGCGACGACGGCCGTCGTCACCCGCTTCGTGCCCGG
Source organism: Actinomycetota bacterium (assembly GCA_030773495.1). Lineage (GTDB taxonomy): Bacteria > Actinomycetota > Acidimicrobiia > Acidimicrobiales > JALYMX01. The sequence goes on from JALYMX010000467.1 coordinate 13,743, forward strand.
CTCCGCGGTGGGGGCCGAAGCGGCCGCCTCTCGCACCCAGCGCTCCTCCTCGACCTGGCCCTCGAGGTCGGTCACCGTGATGCGCCGGGGCCGGCCGCCGGCGTCGAGGGCGGCCTCCACGGCTGCCCCGATGTCGTCGGTGTGGATGTGGCAGTTCCACGTGCCGTCGCCGCCCACCACGACGATGGAGTCGCCGATGGCGTCCCACGCCTGCTTGAACGCCGGGATCACCTCGTCGGGGGCCTCCAGGAGGTACATGACCTCGAACCGAGGCCCGCCGGCGGTGGCCGACCCGGACGCCGGGGGGACGACGGCGGGCGCCGCCCCGGCGGAGGTCTCGGGCGGCACGGGCAACGGG
>JALYMX010000468.1 GCA_030773495.1 Actinomycetota bacterium
CTCGGCGAGGCACGGCGCGCGGCCGGGCGGGCGCCTTCCCGGGGACGACGAGGCGGGAGCCCGCCCGAAGGCGGTTGACGTCGGTGATCCCATTGGCCTTGGCCAGGCTGGACACGCTGACGCCCAGCGAGGCGGCCACCGAGGACAGGGTCTCGCCGGCGACGACGACCCTCGTGGCGGCACCGCCCGGCCTCCCCGGCCCGGCCGCCGCCTGGCCAGCGAGCACCGTTGCCACCACGGCGACCAGGACCAAGGAGCCTCGCGCCCGCACCATCAGCACCACCTCACCAGCGTCGGGTACGGGTTGACCGGCGCACCCCCCCCAGGCTTGACCTCGAAGTGGAGGTGCGGGGTGGTGCCCTTGGCGTTGCCCGTGCTGCCCACGGTGCCCACCACCGCACCCCGCTCCACCCTGCCCTCGGGCGCCAGGGTGTCGAGGTGGGCGCCGTAGTAGGTGATGCCGTCGTCGCCCCGCAGGTAGTAGGCCAGGCCGGCGCGCTGGCCGGACGCGTGGACGAGGGCGCCGCCCACGCTGGCCACCACCCGCGTGCCGCGGGCGGCGAAGACGTCGACGCCCTCGTGGCGCCGGCCTCCCTCGCGGGCCTGACCCCATCCGTCGCTGAACTGGCGGGCGCCCTGCACGGGGCAGAGCCAGGGCGGGCCCGGCACCTGCAGCTCGGCACCCTGGCGAACCCGGTTCGGGTTCTTCAGCCCGTTGGCGGCGGCGAGCTCGGCCACCGTCGTCCCATAGGTCTTGGCGATGGCGCTGAGCGTCTGCCCGGCGGCGACGCGGTGCACCCTGCCCCCGCCCACCACGAGCACGGGCGACGGCAGCGGGGGCAGGCGCGTGGCCGCCGGCGGCTCCGGCTCGCCTGCCTTCGGCACCGCGAGGACCTGTCCGGCGCGAACGCGGTGGACGTCCTTGATGCCGTTGGCCCGCGCCAGGGTGTCCACGGAGACCCCGGTGCGCCGGGCGATGCGCGCCAGGGTGTCCCCCTTGGCCACGGTGTACGTGCCCACCGCCGGCGCGCGGCGGGCGGGCGCCGTCACGTGGGCCTGACCGGCCACCGTCAGCGCCAACAGTCCGAACCATGCACCTACTCGGCGCACACGCCTCCTCACCGCCAAATGGAGGACACCGTACTTCTCGAACACCTGCCACAGCAACCCCACCAGTAACAACAGCGTCACGGCGGGCGCGCGTCGTTGTCGCGACCGCACTGCGGCGGTTCAGGAACGGGCGCGGCGGCGGGCTTCCGACCGGCGCTCGGCCTCGAGGCGCTCGAGGTCGTAGGTGCCGTGGTCGACGAACGACATCAGGGCGGCCACCGCCGGGTGGCCGGCCTGGTCGGCGATGAGGCGGTGCATCTCCTGGCAGACGCGGCGGTACTCGGGGTGGCCCTGGGGGCCGGTGCGCAGCTCGAGCATGTGCATGGCCTCGCGGGCGTTGAGCTGCATCACGTAGCGCACGCGGTAGGCCAACGCCACGGCGTACGCCGCCTGGTGGGGGAACGGCCCGGTCAGCGCCTCGTGCAGGGCGGCCGAGCGCTCCATGGCTTCGTCGAAGGCGGCGCCGTGCCCGGCCTCCACCAGCGCCTCGGGGCGGGTGTAACCATGGTCCGGGGTGAGGCGCTGCCACTCGATGGTGAGCATGCGGTGGCGCTGCAGGTCGCGGAACGCGCCGTAGTCCGACAGCACGTCGAAGCGGTAGGCCACCCGCTCGAGCGCCCGGCCGGGCTTGTGCCGACGGTTGCCCCGCTCCCCCACGTACGCCCGCACCACGTCGACGCGCTCGCCGGGCGACATGCGCCGCACCCGGGCGAGGATCTGGTCCTCGGGCAGGCGGGTGAACGGGTACAGCATGGCCGCCACGAGCTTGTCCTCCGCCTCCGGGTCGTGGTCGACCAGGGTCACCAGCGGCCGGGGCTCGGGCACCTCCTCCCCCACCAGCCTGCTCGCCACCTCGTCCATGGCGCTGCGATTGGCCTCCAGGTAGGCCGACCACGCCTCGCCCCGGTCGGGCAGGTCGACCCGGGTGAGGAACGAGGGGATGACCTTTCGCAGCTCCTCGAGCATCATCGCCGCGTACGCCCGGGCCTCGCTGAGGGGGGACGCCCGCATGCGCAGCAGGAGCTGCTCGTAGCCCTGCCCGGTGCCGTAGATGCCGACGTTGGAGAGGCTCGCCGCCGGCAGAAGGCCGCGCAGGGCGTCGAAGGCCTTGGCGCGGATGGACTGGCGGTAGACGAAGTCGGAGTCGCCGGCCTCCTTGGGGTAGCGCTCGGCGAACCACTCCTGCATGGCCGGCACCAGCTCGGCGTACGTGTCGAACAGGCGGTCCATGTCGCCGACGTAGCGGGCGCTGAGCGGCGAGCGGCTGATGGCCGGGTCGCGGTAGTAGCGGTAGCGCCCGTTGTCGACGCGGGCGTCGTAGGCGACGTAGCGGGTGGACTGCTCCAGGTAGGACATCAGCCGGCCCCACTCCAGGATCTTGGTGAGCAGGTTCGACGCCTGCTCGCAGGCCAGGTGCACCCCGCCGAGCTGGGCCACCGAGTCGTCGCCGTACTCGAGGAACACCCGGTCGTAGAGCTGCTCGGCCCGCTCGAGCCCGGTGGTGGCGTCGATGGTGAGGTCGCCGGTCATGTCGAGGTCGCCGACGAACTCGTCGAGGAACAGCCGGCGCAGGCTCTTGGCCGACCGCGAGTAGCGGGCGAACAGGGCGCCCTTGACGACCTCGGGGAGGTTCACGAGGGCGAACACCGGCCGGTCCAGGTTGGTGAAGTACCGCCGGAGCACGGCCTGCTCCTCGGCCGTGAACGTCTCGGAGGCGTAGCGCATGCGGAGCGGAAGCGTACGGCCCGCCCCCGCCGGCGTGGCGGACCGCCGCCACCCGCTCGGTACACGGATGACCTCGCTACACCACGACGTCGCTACACCACGACGGAGCTACACCACGACGGAGAGGGCGTCGGGCTCCACCCGCACTGACAGCCGCCGCCCCCGCCCGACAGGCTCCCCGTCCACCTCGACGAGCAGGGGACGCTCCAGGTCGACCTGCACGGCGCGGGCCCTCCGCTCTCGGATCCCAGGATGGGGCAGGTGGGCGCCGTGATGGAGGCGGGCCCGGACCTTGGGCAGGTCGGACAGCGTGAGGCGGGCGTCGTAGGTGTCGACCAGGCCGTCGCCCGGGTGGGCGCGCGGCCCCAGGTTCCACCTCCCCCGCCACTGGGCGTTCATCGCCGCGAACACGCGCCGCCAGATGCGGTCCCGGGCCACCACGTGGGCCACGAAGAGCCGCAGCACGCCGTCGACCAGCACCTCGCCCAGGTCGACGGGGAACGTCACCGCCGCCGGCGACCGGAGGCGGGCCTCGTCCCCGGTGCCGCCGAGCGTGCGGCATAGGTCGCCGCCGAGCAGGCCGAGGGGCGGAAAGGGCCGGCCCTGTCGGCGAGCCTCCTCCAGCACGGCCCGGGCCTCGGCGTCGCTCGCCACCACCACGCCGTGCGCGGGGAGCGGCGCCGGCGCTCCCCACGGCTTGCCCTTCTCGATGGTCACGTCTCGATGGTCACGTCTCGATGGTCACGTCGCGGTCGTCACGGCCCGGGTCACGACGGGGGCGCGGGGGTGGCCGACGCCGTGCCGACCACCGACGAGGCGGCGACGACGCCGCGGAAGAGCTGGTCGGCGGCCTTGCGGGCGGCGCTGGCCGTGGCGGGCGCCGGAGCCACCTCGCCGAGCTGGCGGAGCAGGTCGACCAGTTGCTTCACGTTGCGCACGAAGTCTCCCCCGGACACGTCCTCGTCGGCGATCACCTCGTCGAGCCCCTCCCCCGCCGCCCACCCATGGGCCAGCGCCACGAAGCCGGGGTCGGGCATGCGGGTGACCGGCAGGCCGGCCTCCTCCTCGGCGGCGTTGAGCTCACGCGCCAACTGCTCCACGGCCAGCCACCGCTGGCGCACCTTCCCCGACGGGAACCACGGCGCCGGCGGCGGCCCCGGCCGGCGGTGCTCGAAGGTGAACACCGACGCCAGCCCGGCCACCGCGGCGGGGTCGAGCCCGTCGAACAGGCCGGCGCCCACCGCCTCGGCGACCAGCAGGTCACACTCGTGGTACACCCGCGCCAGGCGCTCCCCCGCCTCGGTGAGCTGCCAGCCGTCCACGTAGCCCCACGTCTCCAGGACGCGCAGCACCCGGTCGAACTGCCGGGCCAGGCTCTCCGTGCGGCCCCGGATCCGCCGCTCCAGCCACTCCGCCTCACGGCCCAGGCGCTCGGCCCGCTCGGCGCTGCGGACGTGGCGGGTGGCGTCGGGGCAGGCGGCCACCGCGTGCTGCGCCGGGCCCCGCTCTCGACGCGCCGGGCTGCCGTCGTCGGCCTCGGACAGCCGAACCCGGCCCAGCGCGTGGGCCACGGCCCGCTGGAAGCCGGCGTTGGTAGGGGCGTACGGAGTGGGCAGGTCGAGCCGGGCGCGCGGACGAGGCGGCGCCGGGAAGTCCCGCGGCGACAGGCTCACCCGGCGCCGGTCGGCGGTGAGAGCCGTGACCCGAACGTCGCCCCCGCGTCGTTGCGAGGTGGCCAGCACGGCCACCGGGCCGCCCCTCTTCCCCCCGGGAACGACCAGGACGTCGCCGGGACGGACACGTGACAGCGCCTCGGCCACCGCCGTCTCCGGGGCCTCCGGCCGGCGGGCGCGGAGCAGGCGGCGGTACTCCCCCACGTCCCCCCGCTCGCACGTCGCCCGGGCCGCCGCTTCCTCCGCTGCCCGCCTGGTCCGCTCGAGCTGCGCCTCCAGGCGCACCACGTCGGCGTCGGCCTTGTACTGGGCGAAGGACAGGTTGAGCAGGTGGTGGGCGACGTCGGCCGGGTAGCGGCGCACCAGGTTGGCCGCCATGTTGTACGTGGGGCGGAACGACGAGGACAGGGCGTAGGTGCGGGTGGACGCCAGGCCGGCGACCTGGTCGAAGGGCACGAACGGTGACCACAGGACGACGGCGTAGCCCACGTCGTCGATGCCGCGACGCCCGGCCCGCCCGGTGAGCTGGGTGTACTCGCCGGGGGTGAGGGGCTCGTGGCGCTCGCCCGTGAACTTGGTGAGCTTCTCGATGACGACGGTGCGGGCGGGCATGTTGATGCCGAGCGAGAGGGTCTCGGTGGCGAACACGACCTTGACCAGGGCGGCGGCGAAGCACGCCTCGACCGCCTCCTTGAACGGCGGCACCAGGCCGGCGTGGTGGGCGGCGAAGCCCGCCTCGAGCCCGGCCACCCAGGGCCCGTAGCCCAGCACGGACAGGTCGGCGTCGGAGAGGGGCTCCACCTTGGCCTCGGCGATGGCGCGGATCTGGCGCCGCTCCTCGGGAGTGGTGAGCCGCAGTCCCTGGTCGACGCACTGACGCACGGCGTCGTCGCAGGCGGCGCGGCTGAAGATGAAGTAGATCGCCGGAAGCATCTCGTCGTCGCCCAGGCGCTCGACCACCTCGGCGCGTCGCGGCGTGAACATCCGGCCCCGCCGCGGCCGGCCCCGTGGGTCGTGCGAGCGCAGGGAGCGGGCGTCGAGGGCCGACGCTTCGGGGTTGGGCCGGCCGTCGACGAAGGTGGGGAGCAGGTGGAGGCGCTCGGCGACGCGGTCTCCCACCAGGTACAGGTGCTCCAGCTCCACCGGGCGGCGCTCCTCGATCACGGCGGCGGTGGCGCCCCGCACCGTCTGCACCCAGTCGGCGAACTCCTCGGCGTTCGACACCGTCGCCGACAGGCACACCAGGTCGACCTCGGGAGGGGTGTGGACGATCACCTCCTCCCACACGGCGCCGCGGTAGGGGTTCTGGAGGTAGTGCACCTCGTCGAGCACGACGTAGCGCAACCCGTTCAGTGCCGGCGAACCGGCGTAGATCATGTTGCGGAGCACCTCCGTGGTCATCACGACGACGGGGGCGTCGCCGTTGACCACGTTGTCGCCGGTGAGCAGGCCCACCCGCTCGGGCCCGTGCGCCCGTACGAGGTCGCCGTACTTCTGGTTCGACAGCGCCTTGAGCGGGGTCGTGTAGAAGGCCTTGCGCCCACCGGCCAGCGCCAGGGCGACGGCGTACTCGGCCACGACGGTCTTGCCTGACCCGGTAGGCGCGGCGACGAGCACGGAGCGCCCCTCGTCGAGGGCGTCGAGCGCCTGGAGCTGGAACGGGTCGGGGTCGAAACCCAGGCCGGCGAGGAACTGCTCCCTCACGCTCACAGTGCTCACCATTCCCCTACTTCCCGAGGACCCGACCGATGAGGATCGATGCCTCGTAGAACAGGTACATGGGCCCGGCCATGGCGAGCAGCGAGTAGGGGTCCTGGCTCGGGGTGATCACGGCGGCCACCACGAAGATCACGACCACCGCGGGTCGGCGCCACGACCCCAGGCGCCGGCTCGAGACCACGCCGGCCAGCTGCAGGAACACAAGCAGCACCGGGAACTCGAAGGCCACCCCGAACGCCACCGCGACGAGGAGCACCAGGCGCAGGTACTTGGACGGGCTCAGGATGGGCTCGAGGTCGCCCCCGACCGACAGCAGGAAGTCCAGCGCGCGGGGGAACGTCAGGCGGGCCAGCAGGACGCCGAGGCAGAACAGTGTCACCGACGACGCCACGAACGGGACGGCGTAGCGCTTCTCGTTCGGGTTGAGCCCCGGGGTGATGAACCGCCAGAGCTGGTAGAGGACGACGGGCGAGGCGAGGAGGAACCCGCCCCACGTCGCGACCTTGAGCCGGGTGGCGAACCCCTCGAGCGGGTCGGTGATGAACAGCGTGCACCGCTCGCCCGGCGGCAGGGTGGCGCAGTACGGGTCGATGAGGAAGTCGAGGATCTGGTCGTAGAAGGCGAAGGCGAGCACGCCGGCGACGGCCACGGCGACCACCGAGGTGATCAACCGGCGCCGCAGCTCGGCGAGGTGCTCGACGACGGTCATCTGCTCCGGCACGCCCGTGGCGGCGCCGGTGCGCTTCCTCCCTCGGATGGCGATGACGCTGCCTCGTGCCGCGCGCCGGCGTCAGGACGCCGACGGGCGCTCGGGGTCCGCCGCCGCCAGCTCGGCCTGCCTCGGAGAGGAGGGCAGCACGTGCCCCGGTGGCGGCTCCGTGG